>CALVAS010000056.1 GCA_944325585.1 Candidatus Gastranaerophilales bacterium | reverse complement strand
GACCGAGTATGACAGTATCAAGGGTGTTATTGAGAAGAATGTTGAGAGAAGTTTTAAGGCTTTTTCGTAAATGCTATTTAGACCTGCGAAAATAAATTAAAACACTTCTCTTAAGGCTTATTGTTAATTTCTTGCCCGCGTTCTCACTATATGTTAAAATTTTATAGTGGGATAGAGGCTAGTTATGAGTGAAAAAATTTCAACTGTTATAATGTCCGAATCCGCTCAAACGCGTGAGTTATTGGAAAAATTAACACATGAAAATGAAAAGTTTGAATGTTTGCAAGAGATTAACGACTTTTCTGAGATATTCAATACGCTTTCGAGCGTTTCAAAGTCGCTTTTGATTGTGGATGTTTCCAGTAATTTTTCAAAATTTAACGAATTCATTTCAAATGTGGCATCTGTTGCGCCAAATTGTAAGATAATCGCGCTTTCCGACAACCCTTCGGTTGATTTGATTGTAAAAGTAATGCGTGCCGGTGCAAAAGACTTTCTTTCGCTCCCGCTGATTAAAAGCGAGTTCTTTGAAACTCTTGACAGAATTTATAAAAATTTAACAGAAACATCAGGTAAAGAAAATAAATGCAGGGTAATGACAGTTTTTTCAAATAAAGGCGGAATCGGTAAAACTTCAATTGCAACGAATTTGGCGCTTGAATTGGCTAAAATCACTAAAGAAAACGTTGCTCTTGTTGATTTGAACTTCCAACTGGGTGACATTACAGCTTTTCTGGATTTAAAACCTTCTTTTAACATTTCTTACATGCTTCAAAACCTTGATAAAATCAACAGCGAATTTCTCCTGAATACTGTTGAAAAATATAAAGATACGAGTTTATACGTGCTTGCAGATCCGCCGTACTTTAGACAGGCGGAAAATATTTCCAAAAATCAGATTTCCAAGCTGTTTGAAAAACTTAAGGAAACATTTTCTTATGTTGTTGTCGATACAGATGCCACATTTGACGCTAAAACAGTAACTGCATTGGACAATTCGGATTTGATATTTCTCGTTACAATAGTAAACCTTCCAGCACTCAGAAATTGCCAGCGTATATTGGATTTGTTTGACAAACTCGGATACGAGAAGGAAAAAACTCAAATTGTCATAAACCGTTATATGGAAAATGACGAAATTAAAGAAGAAGATGTTGAAAAAGTATTAGAGAAAGATGTCTACTGGAAAATTCCAAACAATTATTTTACAATGATGTCTGCAATTAACAAAGGTATTTCTGTTGCCGAAGTTAATCCGGAATCGAATGTTGCAGTCAGTTATAAAGAATTTGCAATGTCTGTTTCCGATATGGTTTACAGAAATAAACTTATTAAAAAATATTCCAACACTCAAACCGAGGGTGTCGATAATGTATTGAGAGGTTAAATGACGCTTAAAGACAGATTAAAAAATATATCTTTTGAAAGCAATCCTAAAATTGTGGAAGAAATTCCGTTTTCAGAATTCATTACGGATGCGCTTTCTCAAAAAATATCAACGATTCCTGTCTGGTACGATTACGATTATTCAAAGCAGTTTGAATTAATACTAAACTTTTTGGACAACAAACTAAACAGTGAATTTGAAGATTTGACGCTTTCTGAGAGTGAGAAAAGAGCAATAGCGGAAGAATTTCTTAAAACTAACAACGGATTCGGCGTTCTTGATAAACTTATTGCGGACGAAAATATAACATCACTTACCGTTAATTCTCTGGGAAGCGTTTATGTTTGCTCCGGAGGTCATTACCGCAAAACGGAACTTGTTTTAAGCAAAAAGCAATTCAATGATATTGCTGCAAGATTTAAAGGTGATTCGCCCGTTGTCAGATTAAGACAGGACAATTTGTTTATAACGCTTTTGTGTCCGCCCGTTTCGGATAACATGCTTATAATCCGCAAGATAAAAGATGTTTTTGAAACTCTTGATGATCTGGTAAAAAACGGAGTAATTACGGATGAATTAAAGACTTTTTTAGAATATCTCCTGAATAATAAAAAGAATATAATAGTTTCAGGTGAATCAGAGTCTGTTTGCGGTGATTTTATACAGGTGCTTATAAATTCTGTTGATGAAAGCAAACGAATTGCAGTAATTGAGGATAACGGTATTTATAAAGTTAATCTTGATAACGTTTCGGCATTTTCTGTTGCATCACTGGATGAATTTGATTATGAATACATTTTGTCATCCGTCAGGGAACTTTATCCTGATTATACAGTTACACGGTTGAATGATTATAAAAAAATGCTTTCTTTTTATCTGGGTGTAAGTGATATAACCGGCGGACTTGTTACGGAAGTCAGAGCAAGGTCGGCAGCTGACGCTTCAAATAAGCTGGTAAATCTTGGTATGACTGCGCTCAAATCAACTGAAAAGCAGGCAAAAACAAAATTATCCTCTTCATACGATTATATAGTTCATCTTGCAAAATCTGATGATAATTCATTCATCATAGACTCAATAATGGAAATTACTTCAACAAAGACTTCTTCTCTTGTGTTAAATGAGGTTGTAAAGTCGGTTGACGGCGTTTATGCTCTTGATCTTCCGGAGGAAATTCTGAATGTTGAGCGGAACAATGGGGATCAGAGCAGTGTTTTAAAGAGTTTTCGCCAACGTTTAAAATAGAATCCGATTGAATTTCTTTTTTGCGTTTTTCGTTCTCTTTTTCGATATGTTGTCGTAAAAGGTTGCTGTCTTTAAATTTAGTGCTGATAATTTCCATTCCGGGCGTAATATATTTTGGCATAAGAATAGTATTTACAAGATAACTTATCGGCTGGGTTAAAAGCAGACAGGAGGCGACACCGCCGATAGTCTTGATAATCTTATTTTTTACAATCAGGTGGTTCTGGTAATCCTTAAGAGCATTTTTAAGTGCTTTGTCTGCAAAATCCTCTCCGTAAAGATTTTGCATATCAGACAGTTCTTTTTTGTATTTTTTGATTACTTTGTCCGGAATATTTTTATCATTTATATTGTTTAAGAGCTTTTCACGCAGGTCAAAAACTCTGTCTGCATTTTTTTCGGCATAGGCAAAAAGTTTTTTTGACTCTGAATCCGTGAGGGCAAAGTATCCTGTAAAATATCGGTATGTCTTTTTGAAAATATTATCGGATTTTTTTGTTGAATTAAGTTCCTTAACTTTGTTTTCAAGAGATTGGCGGAGAAAATTTTTAAAGGATTCCTTAGTGCTGAAATTGTCGCCTGTTGCCTGCTCAATTACGTTTTTAGTGTGTCTGTAAATTCCATCTTTTGCGTTAATGGAGAGTTTGTCGCTTATTAATTTTCCAACCGGAGATGTCATTTTTTGTCCGACAATCGTTGCCGCAGTCGGCAGAATAAAAAATGTAAGCGCCTGTCTGATTGATTCTTTAACTGCTCTTTTACTGCTCGGAGAGTACTCGTTTTTGTCGTTTTTGTATTTGTCATAAATATCTGCCCCGAGATACATAAATGACGGAACCCATAAAGCAAATGTCATTTTGGGCGCAATTTCGTTTACTGTTGCACCTATTTCACTTGAATATGTAAGCACTCTTATCCCCCAGCTGTTAAGAGGATCTTTGTACTTTTTTTCTTCTGTCTTATTATGTTTGTTCTCCGTATGAGCGGATCGGGCAACGGATTGTACTTTTACAGGCATGATTTGTTCCAAATTAAAACTACCGGTTTGTTAATTATACAACACACATAAATTTTCTTTTTTGCTAATGGAAAACTTGTATATTTGATATAAAATTTTGGTATGGAAAAGAGAAGGTTCAAAATAAATTCCAAATATTTCCCCGCGGGCGATCAGCCAAAAGCAATTGAAGCATTGACAAAAGGTATTCTTGAAGGTGATGACGCGCAGACTTTACTTGGGATTACAGGTTCGGGTAAAACATTTACGATTGCAAATGTAATTGAAAGAGTTCAGAAACCGACGCTCATTATTGCGCACAACAAAACTCTGGCCGCACAGCTTTATAATGAATTTAAAGAACTTTTTCCGGACAATGCGGTTGAGTATTTTATAAGTTATTATGATTATTATCAGCCTGAGGCTTATATTCCGCGTACGGATACATATATTGAAAAATCAGCGTCAATAAACGATGAAATTGACAGGCTGCGGCATAATTCAACAAGAAGTCTTTATGAGAGAAATGATGTTATTATAGTTGCATCAGTCAGTTGTATTTACGGTTTGGGGCTTCCTGAAAATTATTTCAGAGGGTCTGTGGAGCTTAAAGTCGGCGATGAGGTGGCAAGAGACGATTTGCTGCGGCATCTGGTAAGCGTTCAATATAATCGTAATGATCTTGTGTTAGAGCGCTCAACTTTCAGAGCACGCGGCGATATTGTTGAAATCATGCCTGCATATGAAAAAATTGTGACAAGAATATACTTTTTCGGGGATGAAATTGAAAAAATCGTCAGAATCGATAATGTTTCCGGTGAAATTCTGGAAACTCCGAACAGTGTCGTTATTTATCCTGCTGTTCACTACCTGTCATATGATGAAAATACGGATGAGACGCTTGATTTAATCCGTCAGGAACTTGCAGTAAGATTAAAAGAACTTGAAAGCGAAAATAAACTTGTTGAGGCGCAAAGACTTTCACAAAGAGTAAAATACGATATTGAAATGATTAAAGAAATGGGATATTGTTCGGGAATTGAAAATTATTCCCGTATAATTGAGCGAAGACCCCCTGGAAGCCCGCCGGCTACACTTTTAGATTATTTTCAGGGCGACTTTTTGACAGTGGTTGATGAGTCCCATGTTACGCTGCCGCAGCTTAAGGGAATGTCGCATGGAGATGCTGCCAGAAAAGATACTTTGATTGAATACGGTTTCAGACTTCCGTGCGCAAAGGATAACAGACCGCTTACAAGCGAAGAATTTTTCTCACGCGTTCATCAAAAGATTTATATTTCAGCAACTCCCGGCGAATTTGAAAGACAAACATCAGAGCAGCTTGTAGAACAAATTATTCGTCCTACAGGGCTTGTTGATCCGAAAATCAGTGTTCGTCCGATAGATACGCAGATAAATGATTTGAAAAATGAGATTAAAAAACGTGCAGAAAAAGATGAGCGTGTTTTAATAACGACTTTGACTAAGCGAATGGCGGAGGATTTAACAGATTTCTTTATTCAGGAAGGCATTCGCGTAAGGTATCTTCATTCAGGGATTCAGTCGCTTGAAAGAGTTGAAATTTTAAGAGATCTCCGCCTTGGTGAATTTGATGTTCTGATTGGTGTCAACCTTTTGCGTGAGGGGCTTGATATTCCTGAAGTTTCTCTGGTTGCGATTATGGATGCGGATAAAGAGGGCTTCTTGAGAAGTGAAACAAGTTTAATCCAAACAATTGGCCGTGCTGCGCGTAACGCCTGCGGTGAAGTTATAATGTATGCTGATAAAATTACTGACAGCATGAAAAATGCAATAGATGAAACAAACAGACGCCGCGAAATTCAGATTGCACACAATAAAAAGTATGGAATTGTGCCGCAAACGATTAAAAAGCCGATTGAAAACAATCTTCTTTCGCTTGTTGCCAGCTATCGCGACCTTGAAGATATTGTTGCCGAAGAAATGGTTGATCTGGGTATAGATAAAAAAGACTTGCCGAAATTAATCGACAAGTTAGAAAAAGATATGCATAAGGCTGCAAAAATTCTTGATTTTGAACGTGCAGCCGAAATTCGTGATCAGCTTAAAAAGTTGAGGGAGATGTCGGACCGTTAGATTTTCTAAGGTTTTCGATTTCCTCTTTCTCTTTTTTCTTTTGAGCTTTCGTTTCTGCCTGGTGAAGCGCTTCGTAATTAAGCTGTCCGAGATAGTTTCCTATCAGTGCAACGTTAAATACTGCCGTCATACACCATACAAAGTAAGTAACCACATTATCTATACCGATAAACAGCCAGCAAAGGTAAGTTACACTGCCTGCCACAATAGCGTCAATAAATGCAAGCTGTATAGCAAGCCAAATTACCTGAATTAAAACATCAATACACGAATCTGATATTGCCTTAAAATCAAAGGCGTCAACAAAACTGAATTTTTTTGCGTAAAGCATAAAAACAGTAAGTATAATAGAACCTGCAACCGCATATGTAATATAAGTTGCAGCCTGTGCAATCCAGGTAACGGAAATCATAGGATAAATTTTGGTTATAAGATAATAAGCAATACCGCCGTTTAATGCTGCCGCCGGCAAAAGTGCAATAATTGTGCGTATTGAATCAAACAAAAGCGTAAACGGATTCATTGACGGCATAATTTTTTCACGGAAGTTCATAACGTTATTTGCACATTTCACCATTGTGCCAAGCAGGATTATTGCACTGATTCCTGCAAGCAGGTAAAACCATATGCTGTTCATCATCTCTTTTTTAAACAGCCATAACGCTCCAAAGAGCGGTAATGTAAAAATAATGTATTGCGTTAAGGCGTGAGGTTCATTTGTGGATTCCTCAATTGCGTCTTTTATTGATGCCATTTCATCACTCCTCTCTTCTTAATTAACTCTATTAATATAGCATATTTATATATATCAGGCAACACATTAAACGGTTGATATCGGTAAAATAACAATAAATTCAGCTCCCTTGCCTTTTTCGCTTTCAACTTTAATTTTCCCGTTGTGCAGGTTGACAAGTTCTTTTGTAATTGTAAGCCCCAATCCTGTTGAATTTTCTGTTGCATTAATCTGTTCGAATTTTTGAAAAACTCGTTTGTGATATTGTTTGTCAATGCCGCAGCCGTTGTCTTTTACTCTTAATTCAATGTATTTGCGGCGTTTAGCAGTTGAAATTTCTATAAGCCCGTCAGAGGGTGTGAATTTGATTGCATTGTTAATAAGGTTAAACAAAATTTGCTGAAGTTTTTGATAATCCGCCGTTATTTGAATATGGTCTAAATTAAGTTTTAATTCTAAATTTTTCCGTTCATAAAGCGGTTTTAAAATATTAAGAGTTTCAAAGATAACATTATAAACATCAAAAGTTTGAAGATTCATTTTCATTGAATGCGATTCAAGTTTTGATATGTCAAGAATTTCATTAATCATACCCAGAAGAGTTATTCCGGCTGTTTGAATGTCTTTTATGTATTCGCTCTGATATTTGTTTAATTTACCCAGTTTGGGATTTTGGAGAAGTTCGGAAAATCCGATAATTGAATTAAGCGGCGTGCGAAGTTCATGTGAAACATTTGCAAGAAATTTATTTTTAACTTTATCTGAGGCTATAATTTTTTGATTTTGTTTCCGAATCACTTTAAGAGCTTTGTCTGTGTCAACCAAACTTTTTTGCAGAGTTTCGGTCTGCATTTTGATAATTTCCGTAAGTTGGATATTTTTTATTACATTGGAAACTATCAAATTTACAAATTGGAAAATTTCTTCATCTTCTTTTGAGAACTTTATGCGGGATGAGATAAATAAAATTCCGTAAACAGTGTTTTCTATGACAAGGCGTCCTGCAAGGATATTCGGATATTCTGAGCGGAAAATTGATTTATCTATCGGTTTGTCTGCGTTAAAGAGAATGCTTTTTTCGGCTTCCGTAATAAGAATTTCTTTATGCGGAGCTTTGGACTGATAAGAATATTCAAGTCTTAGTCTGTCGGGAGTCAAAAAGTAGACAAAGCCTTCATCAAAATCAAAAAGAGTTTTTAAGGCATCAAAAATTTCTTTTGAAGTCTTGATATTTTCTTTAAAAAATACTTCAAGTTTTGAAAGATAATTTTTACCGGAACGATTCACAAATTACTCCAATAGTGATTTGTCTGCATAGCCGATGTACTTTAGATTTCTGAAATATCCGTCGTAATCAAGTCCGTAGCCTATAAGAAATTTGTCGTCTACGTCAAATCCGTAGTAATCAGGCTCAATGTCAACAATTCTGGTGCATTTCTTGTCTAAAAGAGAGCAGAATTTTGTTGATTTTGTTTTGAAGTTGCATGCCATAAAATCCATTAAAAATTTTGCAGTGAGGCCTTTGTCAACAATATCTTCAATAATCAGTACATTTTTTCCGTTCAAATCCGGCAGTTTTATATCAACAGCATTGACTTTTCCGCTTGAAACCGTTGATGAGCCGTAGCTTGAAAGTCTGATGAATTCCATTCGTAAAGGCATATTTAATTGTTTTACAAGATCCGTTGCAAACATTACGGCGCCTTTTAAGACGCAGACCGCATAAACTTCTTCTCCGTTATAAAATGCGTTCATTTCAGCGGCAAGTTCGCTGATTCTCTGCTGAATTTGTTTTTCACTGAATAAAACCTTTAAATCACTCTCTTTTATTTCCATTTTTAATTCTCCCTGTCTGTTAATTTTAGCACATGCGAAGGTGTTGTGACAACTTTTATTTTGTCGCTTATCCCAAGTGAGGGCGCCCACAAAATTTCGTTTCCGAGTGCCAGAAAAATTAATCTGTCTTTTTCATAAGACGGCACTTTTTTCTCGTTAAGGTATTTTTTTAGTTTCTGTGTTCCGTCTGTTCCAAGCGGTTTGATTATATCACCGTCTTTGCGGTGTCTGAGGGTAAGTCCGTCAAAATTTCCCAGATTTACGTATGCAATGCAATCTTTGTCGTCCGGATATTGCGGAGGAGATTTTGAGACGGGTTCTAGTGAAAATATTTTATTTTCAAAGACATATTCCCCGCATTGTGTAATATTAATTTCCAAATCATTTTTGGAAGTTTTGTTTATAAATCTGAAATATTTATTGGTTACAAAAAGCCATAAATTTTCGCCGGCAGAAAGAGTTTTTCCGCTTTTTGAAGTCCGGTTTTGCTCGATAAACTCAAGCGCTCTTTCGATTCTGCTTTTGTCATAATCAAGTCCGTTTTTTAAAAATAAATCATATAAAATCCTTAATTGAAGCGGTTTTGAAAAAGTTATGAATTTTTCCGTTTCATAATTAAAATCCAGCTTATTTAAATAATCTTCAATCAGCAAATTCTCGTTCTGAGCGTTTTGAGCAAGTGAATTTATTGCATCAATAACGTTCGGGTTGATTTTTTC
Source organism: Candidatus Gastranaerophilales bacterium (assembly GCA_944325585.1). Taxonomy (GTDB): domain Bacteria; phylum Cyanobacteriota; class Vampirovibrionia; order Gastranaerophilales; family Gastranaerophilaceae; genus Scatenecus. Next base: position 1,533 of record CALVAS010000056.1, on the reverse strand, counting down.
AAGTTCAGGCAGAACGTTATGTCTGATTAAATTTCTTTTATATTTAACATCTTTATTTGAACTGTCATTATTGGGAAAAAGATTATTCTGTCTGCAATATTCTTCAATTTCATCTCTTCTGGTTGTTAAAAGCGGTCTGTAAAATATATCGCGTTTTTCACAAATCCCTGAAAGCCCTTTTATTCCGGTGCCTTTTGTTATTCTGTAAATAATCGTCTCTGCGTTATCATTTGCGTTGTGGGCGGTAAAAATTACATCTGAATTAAATTTTTTCGCGCATCTGTTAAAAAACTCATATCTCGCCTCGCGTGCCGCCGTTTCTGTTTTTTGAATGCCATCAGGAAGTTTTTCCGAATAAAATTTTATATGTTTGGTCTTGCAAAACAATTTGCAATTTTCTTCTTCTTTATCGCTTTCAATACCGCGCCAGTTGTGATTCAGGTGAATTGCAATGACATTTGAATTGAATTTGGCAAGAATGTCAAGCAGGCACATTGAATCATATCCGCCTGAAAACGCAGCTAAAAACGGTCTTTCATAATTTAAAAGATTATATTTTTCAAGAAAGTATTTAACTTTTTCTGTTGCTTTGTCCATTATGAATTGTTTGAATCTGACAGACGAGCCTGTATTTTGATGCCTTCTTTAATTTCCACGGCATCAACCCCCAGTTGCTCAAGAGCTTTCATTGCAAGGCAATTCGGTTCATAAGTCAGGGCAAGAAGCATATGCTCTGAACCTATTCTGGTTTTGTTTTCTGCTTTTGCAAGTTCCCATGCTTTTTCCAGCACTCTTTTGGCGCGTTTTGTAAATAAAATTTCAGTGTCAAAATATTCGTTGCCAAAACCGATAAGCTGTTCGACTTCTTTTCGTGCGTCTTTAATAGTTATTTCAAGCTCATTAAGCACCTGCGCGCCAAGTCCTGATGCTTCGCCGATTATGCCGAGCAAAAACATTTCCGTTCCGACAATATTTCTGCCCAGACGCCGCGCCTCTTCTTTTGCCAGTCTTAAAATTGTGAGAGTTTCGGGCATCTGTTTTTCAATCGGTTTTATAATTGAATGGGCAACATCGTCGTCATTTATTTTCAATTCTTTTAAAATATCGTAGGCAATACCTTTTTTAGCTTTTAAAATTCCTAATACAATATGTTCCGGTAAAACAACCGACGAGCCCAGTTCTTTTGCCGTCTGAAGCGCAATGTTCATTGTTCTGAAAGCATTTGGTGTAAATATAATCTGTTTGTTTTCATATTCAGCCTGACGGGATTGAATATTGGCAAGTCTTTCTTCAAATTTTTCAGCTGTAATTCCGTATGTTGCAAGAATTTGAGAAAGTTCTGAGGTTTTGTCTTCCAAAATGGATGAAATTATCTGCTCTGTTCCCAAAATTTCATAATTTGAAGCTGAAAGTTTGGCAACTGCGCGTTCAAAAACTTTAGCAGAATCTTCGCTGTCAAATATTGCATCCATTCCTGTTAATTTAGTTTCTTTTTCTCTTTTTTTTTCAATTTTTTTTTGTTTTTGTTTCTTT
>CALVAS010000055.1 GCA_944325585.1 Candidatus Gastranaerophilales bacterium | reverse complement strand
TCTTTCAAGCACACGCAATCATTGAGTTTTGGGAGGATTTTCGTGTTATCAGACACAGTCAATTGTTACGAAATATTACAATTCTTGGAAAGAATATTAAAGTTTTAAATCAAATATGCCGTAACTCATGGTAAGGAAACGAAATTGAAAGGGAAATTGTCATGGGAATGGCAGCATCACAAGCTAGATTCTTAGGGCTTACGGCTCGAAAGACAAATACCGAATATGAAGGACAACAGATTAACCAACAAAGAACTACTTTGTCTAATCAGTCCTCCAACTACTACAATCAGTTGCTCGGTATGACTGTTCCGACTCCCCCTTCTACTCAAGATTTTACTAAAACTGTTTATACTTTTACTGATGGCGCGCTTGATAACACTATCACTTCTATGATTGCGCAATCTGACGGTACTTATATTATCAGCTACACCAGAAAATGGACTGATGACTTTGCGGCTGTTTCTGCTGGATCTACGGTTGTTACAAGAGTTGGTGAAGAGGACAATTATTCTTATATGGTTGGATCTGTTTACTTGAGAAACCTTGGTGAAATGCCGGCTGATCCGGACAGCGATCCGTATTTCAGCACGCTCAATGATGAACAAAGACAAAAAGCGTTAGTTGAAGAGCAGGAATATCTTACTAAATTGAACGAAAAATACGGGGAGGCTAACTGGCAGGTTAGATATTCTTATAATACGACTACTCAAACCTGGTCTCCTTATTTTTATAAGAAAGAGGATCTGGAGAAGGAAGATGTTCTTTATGGAGAGAACGGCGCTTCTTTGTCTTACATTCCTTGCTATACTATCGGTGCTGCACAGGAGACTGAAGAGGTTAAGGGGTCTATTGCCAGATTTGAACAGGACAGTACCGGTAGATTTATGAGCATTACTATTTATCAGCAAAGTGATGATGGTACTTTGACTCAACCGGTTACATATTCACTTACGACTAATACTACGACTGATCAGGATGCGTATGATGATGCGATGAACCAGTATGAATTTGATAAAAATCAATATGACCATTCTATACAGGAGATTAACGCTAAGATTGAGATGATACAGGCTCAGGATAAGAACCTTGAATTGAGATTGAAGCAGTTAGATACTGAACAGAACGCTATTCAGACTGAAATGGATGCGGTACAGAAGGTTATTGAGAAGAATACCGAATCTACTTTCAAGACCTTCGGCTAGTGGACGAAGTCCACTCTTACACTCTGGAAAGATGCCTTCTGGGGCGCTTTTACGGAGCAAGGGTTATGGCGGAAATTTCACACATAACCGCTTTTCTAGGACAACTTTATAAAAATCCGCGGAGGGCGACAAAAACAGTTTATACATATATTACAGGAGAATTAAAAAAAAACTTAAGATTTAGACACAGATATTTAATTTGTGATTATATAATTTTTCAATTTCATTTCCTTTTTTCCCTTTTTATGCGACCCGTTTGGTCGTTTTTTTTTTGCTGCGCTGAGGGAGGGGATATTACTCTACAATAACTGAAATATTCATAATTTCAATATCATCATAATCAATATACGCAGTTTGCATTAAATTTCGTCCCGTTTTAATTGTAATCTCATTATTCTGATTAGGTCTTATCAAATTATTTGGAATCCTTATTTTTTGCCCGTCGCCATTTATATGGATTTCTGCAATTTTATTTCCGTTAAAAAACACTTCCGGCGGGCTGGAAAATGAGTTTCTTACTTTGTTTTGTCCCATTGCACGCGCCATTGCTGTATCAATTCCGATAATTGAACCGATTATGAGAAAATTATTTTTGTTAATGGCTGTCGCTGCCATTGTAAAAGTTTTTGAATAAAACGGACCCGCTGCCTGTATTTTAAATTCGCCTGAATTAGCCGAATTTTTTGAATAATTGTTATCTCCCAGATGCATCATCTGAGTTGAAATGCTGATATCATCTGCGTTGCTTTTTTGAATACTAACGATTATGGGTTTACTAAAAGATTTCTCATCAATTGTCAAAGAATGCGGACGATATCCTTCTTTTTCAACAGACATTACTGTTTTTCCTTTAACTGCAGCCCCCAGTTGAAATCTTCCGTTTTCATCAGTGTAAGTTTTATATTGAAGAAGCGGCAGAGAAATTTTTGCATTAGAAACAGGTTGATTTGTAGCCGTATCTACAACACGGTTTCCACCCACAGCCTCCATTGTTGAAACACCGCCTTCAACGGTTTTAGCGGACACTGAAACTGTATTTACAGTTAAAAATATCAATAAAATTAAAAATATTTTTTTCATAACACCTCAAATCCATCTGACAATCATTCATATTTTACAGAGTTTAGAAATTTTGTTAACCGCACAGTCAGGCAATATCTTTTGCAGAAATTCATTAATAATACAGCAACAATACACAAGTTAATGCAGAACAAAATCTAAATCCGGCACACGTCTCAGTGAAAAATTCTATATAAGTCCCAAAAAGTAAGTATTGAAATTTAAAAATGTTTCTGATAGGATGAATTTACATGATAATTTAATAGCTATGCCGATGTGATGAAATTGGTAGACGTGCCAGACTCAAAATCTGGTGTGGTTCACCCCACGTGCCGGTTCGACTCCGGCCATCGGCATTTTTTATTGTCATTTTTTTTATTACCCCGATTTTTTGAATTCAGGCAAAAAATATTTTGTTCAAGGTTTAATAAACATTATGAAAATTACAAATACCTCATTTAAAAGCATTTTAGGAATGACTGCTGCTGCCGCATCATTGTTAATCGGTGCACCGGCAATAAATGCACAAAATAAAACAACCGCATTGTCTAAAGATACAATCACAATGACAAAAGATACTCTGGTGCTTTCAAAAGATACTTTCCAGTATTCAATACCGCCGACAGGAACGACGGAAGATTCAATTCTAAAAAAAGCACCGAGTCCGCAAATTACTGTTAAAGGCGAAAAAAAGAATGCCGCAATCGTTGTTGATTTAAACAGCAATGTTCTTTACCAGTATGATGAGAGCGGAAAACCGATTTGTGCATATCTTGTTGCAAGCGGTAAAAAGAGTTCACCGACCGATACCGGAATCCGCGTTGTAACCCATGTGGAACAATATCCTTACAAAACAGCCTCCCCAAAAACAAAACGCCGCAAGAAGCCCTGGGATTATGGCCCGCGCATAATCTGCCTTGAAACAGTCGACCCGCAGACAGGCGTTCGCGGAAAAACAGGTGAATTCATTCATGGCAACAACAATCCCAAAAGTCTCGGCAAATACGCTTCTTTAGGCTGCATCAGAATGGATAACGGAATCATCAAAAAACTTGCAAAAGAAGTTAAACGCGGAGATCTTGTACTTATAACCAAATATTTCCGCTGATTAAACTCCGATATAGCTTCTGGTAAATGCCTCAGGATTAATTTTTAAAATCAACTTTTTAAGAAGATAAAGCGCTCCGACAGATAAAAGAGTAACGCTTAAAAAGCGAAGTATTACAATCAAAACACTTGTTAAAAGTCCGTATTCAGATGTCGGAATAACTGTCGGATATCCAAAAATCTGATTATACATATAAAAGAAGTACCAGTGGATAAAAAATATTCCGAAACTGTATTTTGCAATAAAATCCAGAACTTTATTGAGTTTAACATGCTGAATAAGCCATTCATCATAGTGTTTAAGATATGCAAGAAGAAGAATTGTCAAAAATATTTTTGATACGGTTCCGTTGGAAATTCCGTAATTCACAGACAAGTAGACGTTTAAAACAGCCGTTCCTATCATCAAAAGCCAATAAAGCCATCTAAAGCTGTAGAATGCATCAATTTTTTCTTTGTATTTTGAGCAGTACATGCCGAAAACATACATTGAAAAGAAATGAACAAATCCAACAAAAACATATTTTAAATATGCAAGATATTTTGCAGAATATGTCAGCCCCTGCACTGTATTATAATCAACATCCTGACGCGGGAGAAAAAGTGTTATTAAAAACAGCGGAACAAGAAGTTTGTACAAAACATTTTTCTTTTCAAGCTGTAAAAGTGTATAACTTGCCAGAAAAAACAGAAAAATCATCGGAATAAACCAGGCCGGTGTATTATGCACCCGTCCGACGCTCAAAAACATCGGAATCTGTAAAATCGGATTTAAACCGTCAAAAGCATTGCCATAGGAAAGCGGAAAGAGAAAACAGAGAAGAATCCCGGGAATTGCTGTTACAAAATACGGAAGAATTACATTTGTCCACTTCTTTTTCATATAATTTTTAAACTCATATTTGCCAGAAAGATGCAGGAAAAAAAAACCTGAAATAAATATGAAAAGAGCTGTTCCGCCTGCAAAGACCTCGACCGAAATTTTCTGCGTCAGAGAACCCGCGTCCCCGAACTGCATTGTGTGGCCGGCTACAATCAAAAGGATTGCAAGCCCGCGGAAAACATTTATATAATTAAGAATTTTAGTTTTTTTCGGCTGTATATTTTCTGACATCAAATCCCCCTAAATTTCTAGCCAGACAACTCCGTAAGGCGGAAGTCGCAGGTGCATTGTTTTATTTGTTAACGAAAGGTCAACTTTCACATTATCATCATTTATCAGATTTTTAAGACTTGTAATTCTTCTGTTATTTTTCAGAATAACCTCTACCGGCAATGTGATTTCCGCAACGAGCTTTTCGTCCGAAAGATTGTTTATTACAAGAATCTGCTGGTCTTTATCTTTTCTTATATATGCAAAATTACTCGGAGATTTCGTATTTACAGGAATAAATTCCCCGCGTGACATTGCAGGAATTGATTTGCGCAAATGAATTAAATTACGCACTTTTTTATAAACTTTACTGTTAAACTCATAATAATCTTTTGTCGACCCGTAAAAAAGTTTTGCAGGCACTTCTCCGCGGTGAATATCTCTGGAATCAAAGTAACTTAGAAGTTTAAGTTTATTATTCTTTTGTTTAATTTTTCGTTTTACTTCGGATTTTTTAGCATTTTTAAAATTGTTTGCCACTCCGACTTCATCTCCGTAATAAATTATCGGAATTCCGGGAAGAGACATCAAAATTGAAAAAGCAAGCTCTATTCTGTCCGGATCTTTATCCAAAAAGTTCGCCATTCTTCCGCTTACACCGAACCCTTTTCTGAAACTTGCCCCTTTGGGAGATAAATCTTTATATATAATTTCGCGGACTTCCGGTTCAACCATTTCTAACGTCAATTCGTCATGAACCCGCAAAAATACGCCCCATGATGCAGTTGACGGAATTTTGGGAGTTTCTTTGTTCGCTTCATAAAAATATTTTTTATCGCCTGTTATCAAACTTGCCCAGATTGCAGGCATGTACGGAAAATGATACGCAATTTGCGCTTCATCAGTCCGCTTAAGTTCTTTTTTAACGTTATTGATATTTATATCAACAGTTCTTTCTTTACCGAAGTATGGAAGAATATCTTTCGGAATCTGACAGGCTTCAACCTGAATAACTGATGACGGCGCCGTTACCTGAATATAATTACTCAAAAGTCTTATTATTGCATGAGTTTTGGGCTGGTTTTCCGCATTAGTCCCCGGCTCTTTTGAAAGATACGGAATCGCGTCCATTCGGAAAATATCAATACCAAGATTACTCCAGTAGCTTATTGTTTCTAGGCAATAATATAGGACTTCGGGATTTTCCCAGTTTATATCAAGCTGAAACGGATAAAATGTATGATAAAAATAATAATCTTTATTGTTTACCGTAACTTTACGCCAGTGATTTTCCGTATTTTCAGGGAAAATCAGCCTGCGTTTGGAAATTTTGCCGTCTTTTTCGTAATACTCAACAACAGTTCCGAGTTTTTCATCCTGATATTTTTTATATTGAGGCATTTCTTCGCGCACGATAAAATAATCAAGTTTTGAAATATCGCCTTTTTCAATTGCCTTAAACCATTCGTGTTCCTGTGAAAAATGATTGAGCACCAGATCGGCTTTAATTTTAAACCCTTGCTTTTTAGCTTCTTTAATAAAATCTTTAAACTCTGACATTCCGCCGAGATCTTTTCGGACATTGCGCGGGTCTTTCACATCAAATCCCGCATCCTGCATCGGCGAATCCGCAAACGGAAGCATTTGTAATGTAGTTACACCCAAATCTTTCAAATAACCGAACATTTTTTCCGTATCTTTAAATGTATTTGTCTGATCCGGATTTTTCACACCGAATTGATCAATATAAAACATATAAATAATTTCATCTTTATACCAGTCATCCGTGCGGTTTAAGTCGGACTGTTTTAAAGTTTCGGAACGATTTGCAACAGCTTTGTCAGCAATCTGCATTACACGGTTAAAAATTTCTTCGCTGTCGTCCTTTCCGTAAATTTCAACAATTGCATCTTTTATATTTTTTTGAAGTTTTGAAGATACTGTATCCTCTTGAATTGCGTCATTTGATATTGTTTGCGTATTTTTTGCATTGAGCGGAGCCTGTAAATCAGCCGCATACACAACATTTGCAAAACTTGATGTTAATAAAATAAGAGACAAAGAAATTCGTATAAAACAGTTAAATTTATTCATGTGTTGTATTCTAGCATGCACGTTTTAATATGACGTTAAATATTAATTATTATTAAGTCACGGAGTTTAATAATTTTCTATAGTCCGAACGGTTATTATAATGGAGCCGCGGTCAGAAAATTCTGACCGCGGCCTTTAAAAATATTCAATTGTGCTCTCTTTTGTTTTTCAATACCTCCATCTAATCTACGGACGTTTGTTTGCAAACAAAATCTATTCTTCTTCTTTCTTTTTAGGATTTTTCATTTCTTCAAGCTGTTCGTCTGTCGGGACTTCCTGATGTTCGTTAAAGTATTTGGCAGCAAGTCTTGCGTCTTCATAGTTGTCGTATTCCGAAACGACATTGCCTGCACCGTCTTCTCCCGGACAATATACGACCAGTTTGCCTCCGATTGATTCGACGGTTGCCGGAATACGTTCTCTATATACACCTGGTTTGTCGGTTTTTGTGTAATTAGCGACATCGTCACGCTTAAATGGCTGTAACTCGAATCTTTTTATAACGTTGCCGCTTTTATCTTTTAATTCTAAAACACCTTTCAAACCAAGGTTTGCAATCCAGATATTTTTCTTTCTTTCAGCTTGACTGATACCATGCCAGCCCTTTACAATACCGATTGCTTCATACAATTCTTTAGGATCTGTTATTCCGTATGCTTTTGCAATTACGTCGTATAACAATTTACCTTTCATATCAAAGATTTGCTTATAGGCATCTTCTTTGTTTTCGACTTTTTCAGCATCAGCTCTGCATTTTTCCGGTTCTTCTTCCGGCGGTGCAGGAGGAGTAGCGATAACTTCAGGCGTATCAAGTTCAATTTCTTCATCCGGAACTTCAAGGTCTCCGACAATCGGTGCAACTGGAGCAAGCGGTGTTACGGGTTTTCTGTCAAGATTTTTACCTGCAACAAGACCTCTTGCCACTGCGTATTGTTTTTCGCCGTCATCCCAGATTTTCAGCCAGTCAGCCGCAGCATTCGCAGCACCTGTAATTCCTCCGATAAGAGCGGCTTTACCAACATTGCCCAGATCAATTTTTGCTCGGCCACGCGTTGTACCGGTTACTTCTTGTTCGCCTTCGTATTTAACCTCATCTTCAACAAGAATTTCATCCTGAATACGAACATCACCGTTTAGCGTAACCTCATCTGTCAACTCGACATCAGCAACCCAGTGTACAGTTCCGTCAACATCAACGACTTGCTTGTACGGAATATCTACTTGTCCGGTAACAACACCGCTGACTTCTTGAATGCCGTTGTATGTATACGGCAGGTGATAGTCATGTGCATATGTATAGTCATATGGAACATCTACAGGCACTTTAACAGTACCTTCTAGTATACCATTAGTATAACTCGGAACTTCTACAACTGTTGAAGCTGTACCGGAACCGTTACCATAGAATGTACCGTCCAAGTATCCGCTACCTTCATATTCAAAGAAATCATGATATTGCATACTGACTTCATCACTGGCAACACCTGTTACTTCAACCTGTGTATGATAAGCCTGATCACCTTCGGCAGTACCTGTCAAAGTCACCTGATCAGTCAGTGAAACATTATGAATTTTATCATAATTGATTACTTTTTTATACGGAATTACACCTGAATATTGGGCAATTGCAGCAAATTTAGATTCTACAATTTTTGTTGTACTCAAGTATTCTGTTGCCAGTGCAACTGCACCGCCTGTAACAGCGCCTTTTAAGGCTCCTAAACCAACATGTGCCCAACGTTTACCCTTTGTTTTATCTTTTTCAACCTCTATACCCGCAGCTTCAAACAGTTTTTTGGCAAATTTTCTGTCTTTACCGTCAATTTGCGGAAGGTTTGCATCCTTATATTTGTCGATTAAGTCTTTTCTATCCTTCATACTTGCATAGTAATCAGCTTTGTATCTCGGATCATTTGCAAACTCATTATCCAGCGCATGGTCACTTGAAAGTTTCAGCATATAATTTTTGTATTTTTCTGAGTCGAATTTATACGCAATACGATTGCCGTCTTTGTCTTTTCCGTAAAAATCAGCCTGTTCGCCTTCGCCAACTTCAGTACCAAAAATTGCGGCATTATCTTCTACGTATTTACGCATGTCATCATCAAGGAAAGTATGATTTTTACCGTCTTTTTTATCAACATCAACTTTGTTCCAGTGAACAACTGTTTTATTAAAGTTGTTTTCTGCAACCTGTTTGTCAACTTGAGCTTCCGCCATCATCTCTGCAATATTTTCAAGATCTGAGGCTCGAATCTGCATATTATCATCTCTTATTTTTGCAATCTCTTTTTTACGTTTTTCTTCTAACTTATGGACTTTTTCCATTTTGTCAGGATCAAGAGTTGATTCAAATTCTTGATTGAATTTTTTAAGAGCCTCCATACGTTTGCTGACAAGTTCGTCTGCTTCTTTTTTCTTGGCAGGATCTAGCGCAGCTTCAATTGCCTGCTCGGCTGCAGTTTTATCCTTTGCACGTTTTGCTTCCAATTGTTCTACGAGGTCATCATTTCCAAGCAGTCTGGCTTTACGAATGTCTCGTTTTACCTGAGCATCAGCTTTCAGAGCTTCTTCTTTTAATTTCTTAGATTCAGGCGTTTCAGCCTCTTTCATTTTTGCCGCAATCTGGTTTTGATATTCAATATCCTGTTTGGCAAATTGTCTTTTCAAATTCTTTGATGCCGGAGTTTCGGCTTCTGCTTTTGCTTTATCAATTTTGTCTTTATATTCAAAGTTTATAAGAACAGCCTTGTTATATTGTTCATTATAAACAGCATCTTCTGCCATTTCCGTGATTCTCTCAGGACCGATTTTAAAGTCCATCAGAGCTTTACGCTCTGCAAGTTCCTTAATTTGAGCCTGAGTAAGAGTTTCGCCGGTTCCGACTCTGTTCTTTTTGTATCTGTTTAATGTAAATTCGTTATTATATTCTCTTTTTGCTTCTTCTAAATTTTCTGCTTTGCTGTATTCCTCAACAAGTCTTGCAACTTCCTGTTCATAGCGCGCATTTTCATCTTCTGTTGCATGACCTTCAGCAAAATATTTTTGATTTATTAACAAAGGATTATCTTTTTGTGTCTGTTCCAGTACACCCGCAACTTTTTGAACGTCTTTATTATAAAGGACTTTTACAATATCTTTTTTGGCTTCTTCCGGATTTTCAAGATATCTGGCTTTAAAATATTCTTTCCATTGTTCTTCTGAAGCCTTACGTATATCTTTATCATCCATAGCGGATATATCAACTTTTGGTTTCAAAGCCTCATAATTTTTAGTCTTAACTGAAGAAGCTCCAGCTCCTGAATTTGCAACAACGTCTGTTGATGCCGCCGGAGTTGCAGTCCTTTCATTGAAGGTTCTGCTACTTTTCCGCCCGGATTTGCAAGTTGTGTTGAAATATCTGACGGTTTTGCTCCTGTACTCAACTGATTTTTAACAACACTTGCAAATATAGGCTCAGTTTTACATTTCTCCTTTACGTCATTGGGTAAACTTGCCCATTGCTCTTCTGTAAAATAAGTCTTGTAATTAAACTCAACAGCACACATAATTAGTCCTTTCTGCTCCTTTTACAATTGCAAAAAGCGCATTTTTATACTTCTCTTTATCTTTATAAAGTTTTTCTTCGGCTGAAAATTGCATAAAGTTTAATGTTAATTTTTGGTTAAATTTCATTTTCCTTGCTATCAGCGGTTTTTAACCTCTAAATTCGTATTTACATTTCTTTACATTATATAATTTGTATATTTTTTTGATATCCGGGGAATATTATTTATTACAACATAAGATTTACATGCCCTGAAATATGAAAAATTATATAAAAATATTAAGGTTTGTAAATTTTTATGCAAAAACACTAAATTTTCATGCCACAAAATACGTTTATATAAATATAAAAAATTAAACGCGAGTGTTAATGTGCTAAATATAAGAGATAAGAGGTTGCGTATGAGAAAATCACAAACCGACAAAAAAAGATTTATTCCTCTAATACTTTGTTCAGTATTAGTTTTACAACAATCTTTAACAAATCAGGCTGCAGCATCAACCATTACTGATGGAAACGGCGTGCCGATTAATACACACCCGGGAACCGGCCATTATGAAATCAGACCGGACGCTTGGAACGGGAAAGTTGGATTTAAAGAATTTCAACAATTAAAACTTGATGAAGGTGATATTATGAACTTCATCTTCCAATGGTATAATCAGGCATATGATGGTGATCCTGCGCATAACAGAGGTGACATTGATACCTTTGTTAACTTTATTAATAACAGAGCTGAAATTAACGGTGTAGTAAATGCGCTTACTCAACTCGGCGGCGAATTGAAAGATAACGGAAATCTTGTATTTGTATCGCCAAACGG
>CALVAS010000054.1 GCA_944325585.1 Candidatus Gastranaerophilales bacterium | reverse complement strand
CTATTTTATAACGAAAATTCTCTCTCATCAAGAATTTTGACAAATCTTAACGGAAAGAAAAAGCGGGATTTTTAATCCCACTTTATCTATGCTTCAACTTTTGCAGCCTTTATGTCGTTTTCGACTTTGGCAAGAATTTCATCCAGTTTTGATGCGTCTTTCACACCGCCCTGTGCAAATGCAGGACGGCCGCCGCCGTTGGCGCCTGTAAATCTTGCAATTTCTCCGACAATTTTACCGGCATTAACACCTTTTTTAATAAAACCGTCAGAAACTTTTGCCATAACTGTTTTTGAGTTTGCAAGAACAATTACGCATTCACCGAATTTGTTTGCAAGAAATTCAATACCTATCTTTGCACCGAGAGGTGTTACGTCCTCAATTTTTGTTATAAACAGCTTGCCGCCTTCAAAATCCTCCGCTTTTGAAGCAAATGTAGCAAATTTGGCTCTTGCGTTTTCTTCTTCAAGTTTTTCAATTTTTTTATTGAGTTCTTTGTTTTCTTCCATCAGTTTTTCAACGCGCTCAATCGTTTCATCATAATGAGTTTTGAACATCAAAGAAAGTTTATCCATTTCTCTGACTTTTGCATTCATCAACTCAAAAGCAGAACGGCCGACAACGGCTTCAATACGACGTGTTCCGGCTGCAATTGCACCTTCGGTTACGATTTTGACCAGCCTTAAATCACGGATATTTCTTGCGTGAGTTCCGGCACAGAATTCTTTTGAAATGCAGGTTTTGCCATCCGTAATTGAAACAACTCTTACAACATCATCGTATTTTTCGCCAAAGAGTGCAGTGGCACCTGTAAGTTTAGCTTTTTCAATGTCCATAACTTCAGTCACAACATCATAACCTCTTGCAATCCAGTTATTCATTGTTTCTTCAACCTTGAAAATTTCTTCCGGCGTCATTGCACGGTTGAATGTGAAGTCAAAACGCATTCTGTTTTCTTCGACAAGCGAACCTGCCTGATGAACTTCATCGCCGAGAACTTTAATCAACGCTGCCTGAAGCAGGTGGGCTGATGTATGGTGAAGTCTGATTTCTTCACGACGCGCCATATCAATCTTTGCCTTAACTTTTTCGCCGATTGTGATATCGCCGTTAATCAATTTTGAACGCTGAACAAAAAGTTTGTTGACTTTGAAAGTTGTCAAAACTTCGGCTTTCATATTGTCATTTTCAATAACACCGCTGTCGCCGACCTGACCGCCGCATTCAGCGTAGAAAGGTGTTTTGTCAAGAACAATGTCAACGTACCCGTCGCCTTCGACAGTTGCAAGAATTTTAGCATCTGTTTCGTTTTCGGTATATCCGACAAACTCTGTTGAACCGACTTCATCCTCAATTTTGGCATACTTGATATCACCTGTAACAGAAAGTTTTGCGGTCGCAGCTTTGGCACGTTCTTTCTGCTCCTGCATTGCGGCTTTGTAACCATCTTCATCAACTTTAAGACCGTTTTCCTCGGCTATTTCTTTTGTAAGTTCAAGCGGAAATCCGTAAGTATCGTAAAGTTTAAATGCATTTTCGCCGTCAATATCTTTTTTGTTTACGATAAATTCATCAAGAAGTTTGTAGCCTCTGTCGAGAGTTTTGTTGAAGCGTTCTTCTTCTTTCTTGATTGTGTCGATAATTTTGGCTTTATTTTTAACCAGATCAGGATATGCTTCACCGTAATTATCAACAACAACGTCGACAAGTTTGTAAAGGAAAGGCAAATCCATTCCTAAAATTTTGCCGTGTCTCAGCGCACGTCTTAAAATCATTCTCAATACGTAGCTTCTGCCTTCATTTCCGGGGATTACACCATCAGAAATAAGGAAGGTTACGCATCTTGCGTGGTCAGTAATTATGCGGAGCGAAATGTCTGTTTTCTCGGATTTTTTGTAAGGCACACCGCTCATCTCGCAAACTTTATCCAAAATCGGTCTTAAAAGATCGGTTTCAAAAGTTGAGGCAACGCCCTGACAAACCATTGTTATACGTTCCAAGCCCATACCTGTATCAACGTTTTTGCTCTCTAAAGGCGACTGATTGCCTTCTTCATCCTGGTAAAGTTCCGTAAACACAAGGTTCCAGATTTCAACCCATCTGTCACATTCACAGGTATCAATGCCGCATCCTCTCGGGTCGTCGCATTTATACTGTTCGCCCAAATCGTAGTGAATTTCAGAGCACGGTCCGCAGGATCCTGACGCTCCCGGAGGGCCCCAGAAGTTGTCTTTTTTGCCCTTGCGTTTAATTCTTTCTGCCGGAACTCCGACACTGCGCCAGATTTCGTAAGCCTCGTCATCTGTTTCAAAAATCGTAATCCAGAGGCGGTCTTTGTCGAGTTTCAGAACTTCCGTTACAAATTCCCAGGCCCACGGAATAATTTCTTTCTTGTAATAGTCGCCGAACGAAAAGTTGCCGAGCATTTCAAAGAAAGTATGGTGTCTTGGAGTACGTCCGACGTTTTCAATATCAGAATCCTTACCGCCTGCTCTTGCGCATTTCTGGCAGGAAGTCGCACGTGCAGGATCGTAAGGTGATTTTACAATCCCTAAAAATATCGGCAAGAATTGCAGCATTCCGGCCGTTGTCAAAAGCACTGTCGGATTGTCAGGCACAAGGCTAGAACTTTCAACAATTGTGTGTTGATGTTTATCTTTAAAATAATTCAAATATAATTTACGAATTTGATTTCCGGTTAGCATAATTTAATTCCTCTAAAATTGTTCTCATCTGCTGAAATTGTAACGTAAAAATAACAAAATTGCCAGAAAAAATTTAAAATAATATATAACAAAATACCATAAAACATGAGCTGTTGACTTTAATTTGCCATAATTATAAAATTGAATTGTTATGGTAAAAGTTTCCGTTATTATACCTGTTTATAATGTTGAAAAATATCTTAGCAAATGTCTGGACAGTGTAATCAGCCAGACGTTTAAAGATATAGAAATTATTTGTGTTAATGACGGTTCAACAGACAATTCGTCCAAAATTCTTGAGACATATCAGGCAAAAGACGACAGAATGAAGATAATCACCCAGAAAAACGGCGGACTGTTTTCAGCAAGACATTCCGGAATGAAACTGGCTGAAGGAGAATTTATTCTTTTTGTTGATTCCGATGACTGGATTGACCCGACGCTTATTGAAAAAGCCGTCGAAAATATTGAAAAAAGTAATGCCGAAGTTTTGATTTTCGGTGCATACTCCGTCAAAAATAATACCCCCACAAAAGGAATGTACAGCACGGAAAAAATTCCGAACTCATGCAAAAACAAAACAGTTCTGTTAAAAGATTTTGAGGACAATCTGTTTTGTTTTCCGCCGACAGCCTGGACAAAACTTTACCGCAAAAAATTCCTTGATGATAATACCATAAGATTTCAGGAAATCCGAAACGGTGAAGATCAGTTATTCTATCTTCACATGCTCCTTACCGCAAAAAGTATTTATGTTTTAAATGAAAATTTGTACTATTATTTGAAAAAACGCTCGGGCGCAATTACATCAAAACGGAAAAAGACCTCCGCATCTCCGATTGAAAATTTTTATAACGCAGAACAACTACTTGATGATCTTAACTTTACCGATAAATATATTAATCAGATTATTAACAAGTATTTTAACAAATCATTATCATGGTATGGCAAATGTGCAGAAAATTTTAAGGATGAATTTTTCGAAAATCTGCTTAAGCTGAAAACACGCATTGATAATAAATATCCAAACGGCTGGTGGAAATTATTCAAATTAAACAAAAATGACTCTTATGAAATAATTAAATTCAAAATTTTTCTTGCGCAGCTGATGTTCGGCTTAAAGAAAGGCGTCCATGCATAATCAACCTAAAATATCCATAATTGTACCTGTATATAACACGGAAAAATATCTTACAACCTGTCTTGATTCATTAATTAACCAGACATTAAAAGATATAGAAATTATTTGTGTTAATGACGGTTCAACGGACGATTCGTTAAAAATACTCAAAGAATATGCCCGAAAAGATTCCAGAATAAAAATTCTTTCAAAAGAAAATGAAGGGCTTTCTGCCGCCCGCAATGACGGATTAAGAGCTGCATCAGGCGATTATATAGGATTTGTCGATTCTGATGACTGGATTGATTTGGATTTTTACGAAAAACTTTATACGGCTGCAGCAAAATATAACAGTGAAGCGGCTTGTGCAAACATTATGCGCTTTGGCAAAAACAAAGAAAAGCATCGTCTCAAATACGTAAAAGAAGAGTTTTTCACAGATAATGAGGCAAAACTAAAAGCTGCAGGAATTCCTTTAAATAATTATGTCTGGAATAAAATTTACAAAAAAGAAAGTCTTGTAAAACTTGACATTCCGTTTATTGAAGGCAAAGCATATGAGGATATTCCGTGGTCGATTCGGGTAATTTACGGACTAAAAGGGCTTGTAACGGTTCCGGACACTAATTACTATTACAGAAGAACCTCAAGTTCAATCCGACTCAGCAAAAAGCAAAAATACAATCTTGACTGCGAATATGGTGAAAAAATAATGATTGATTTTGCAATGAAAAACGGTTTAGACAATCTTCTGCGTGGTTATAAGATGTCAAAACGGGAAAGAATTAGATTTTGCAATATAAACCTGCTAAAAATCTTTTATTATTATCCTGACGTTAAACTTTACAAATTATTCGGACTAATTCCTGTTTTAAAAACAAAAGTAAAATAGCGAATGAGTACAGAGTAAATCTGTTTTTATTAAACTTTTAAAACTTTCAGATGGGTTGCATGAAAAAATGTTTATGATAATATAATTTTTGGAGGGAATATACAGATACCCCAAGAAACCAAACGTCTGTCTAGACCCTCTGGATCCAAGCCCTGGTAGCTCAGCTGGATAGAGCAACCGCCTTCTAAGCGGTAGGTCATGCGTTCGAATCGCATCCAGGGTAAATAAGACAGGATAGGTTATTCTTATCCTGTCTTATTTGTATTATTGCGATAAATAAGAACTTTTTAAGCCTGTGTTCTATACCACCGGAGCTGAGCGCCAGTAACCTCTTACTTCCGTGCCGTCCTCTCTTGTATAAGGCCTTACATACACTAAACCGCGCATACTTGCAAGTTCAAGGTCTGAGTCATATAGTATCCCAATGCTTTTCAATTGCGCCATTATGGCTGATTCGTTGCCGGTGTATTCATCTTCTGCCATTGTAACAAAATCGTTACAATTTTAACCCGAAAACTAATGTTTTATCAAAAAATGCCGTTATTCATAAGGGCACACAATGACAATTGTGTTGTGAAATTAAACGTAAAAATGTGAATAGCCATGGCAGAATTTAATGAAATCAAATTTAAAGGACAATTACAAGATTATCAAACACTAAAAGCAGGTTTGAAACGTTCTGATTTAGACGGTAATTCAAAATTGCAAAGTATCTTTGATAAAATCGATACTGCCAATGCAAATGGTGTAAAAGACGGCGTTCTTGATGAAAATGAAATCAACAATTTTATGCAAAAAATTGTAGAATTTGCTAAAGGCGGACGTGATAAAAAGCTGTCCTCAAAAGAAGCCGATAATCTTTTACAATCATTAGGGGTTCAAAATGCCGATGCGTCAAATTTGTTTGCTTTATTAAATTCTTTCTCCACACAATCTAAAAACATTAAACAAACTGTAGCAAATACGCAAAACAATTCCAATATTACTGAATATACAGATGGGCATACCGAAGAAGTTTTTGCGGATGGCTCAAAGATTATTACGGTAAAAAACGGCGATACAAAAACCATTACGAAACAGGATAAAAACGGCAATATTATCTCTAAAATCGAAACAACCGTGAAAGACGGTGTTGAAACCGTTGTTGAATATGAAGGAGAAACGCCAAAATCTAAAACAGTAACTGATAACAATAATAATACCGTTTCAAGTTATATATTTGAAAACGGGGAAGAAACTCTTGTTCAAGAAACAAATACCCAAACCGGTGATGTAACTACTTATCAAGACGGAACAAAAACAATCACTAAAAAAGACGGTACAACAATAATCGAAGCAGATGGAGTCATAACAACAACATCTGCTGATGGAAATACTCAAACAGTTCAGGATACAACCACTGGTGCAAAAAAGACCGAAGTCTTTAATCCAGAAACCAATACAAAAACTGAAAGCTATACGGATGCCGAAGGCAATCAAACTGTTTTAGTTTCCAAAGATGGCAAAAATATCTCTCAAAACATAACAAAAGACGGTCAATCTTATTCTGTTGAATATGATGGAATAGGCAACACTAAAGGTATTGTTGTTCAAAACGGTGAAAGTCCCGCATCAATTGCAGAAAAATTTGGCTGCAGTGTAGAAGATTTAATCGCCGCAAACCCGGATGTAATTAAAGGTAAAGCTCCTAATCAGTATTTCTTAGCAGGAGCAGATATTGTTATTCCCGGCGAGATGAATGCCGAAACCTTTGCAAAACTGAATGCCGGCAGACAAAGCAAAGAACAAGCCGCAGCAGAATATGCTCAATATGAACGTACAGTTACAGATGCTCGTTTGGCAACTAAACAAACTAAGGAAATTACCGTAGAAAAAGATTATGCAAACTGGACAGAATATGCAAAAGAAATGCTGAAAAATGAAGGCATAGAAAATCCCACAGCACAACAAATAGCAGACAGAACCAATGAATTGACTGCATTAAATCCTGATACACAGATACCCGCAAGAGGCACTAAAATAACTGTAACCAAAACAAATCAAGAAATATCAGACGAAGCAGAGCAGCAAAAACAAATAAATGAAACTAAACAAAAACAAGCAACTGACCTCGCAAATAAATTTTATCAAATAGCCGATGATAATTCGGGACTTAACAGTATGAAAAAAATGCAAGCTATGTTTGATAATAAAGAAATCAATGCAGATAACATAGTTGCAGTTTTAGATGCATATGATGATCAGGGAGCCAAACAAGGTGATTCTTCTATAATTGATACAATTACAAGTGAAATCGGGGCAGGCGGCACCAATGCCCAAAGAGATGTTTTAATGAGTGTTATGAATACTTTATGCGAAGCTGCGGTCAAGGAAGGTGTTTCACAAGAAGATATAACATTTGCAAAAAATCAGTTTGAAACAAGTTTGAACAAAGAATTTGACGCTGTTTTGCGACGAACAAACCCAATGGAGATGGAAAATGCAATCCGGTTTCTTAAAGGTGCCATTCTGGCGAAACAAAATGAAGCAGAAAATGTTGACACTCAACAAGCAATGACAGAAATGGCCCAAGGATTTAAAACTGAAAATGATAATGCAAATGCAGAATTTGAAACTGCGAGAAAAGAAGAAGGATGGGCAGCCTCTGTAGGAGATACTGTATGCGGCTGGTTTGGATGTAATACTATTGAAGATTTAAGAGCCAAATTGGGCAATAACTCTAAAAACATTGAAGCTCTAATTCAAGCGGCAGAATCCAACGATGAAACAAAATTCAGAGAAATATATAAACAGACATTCGGTGTAGAGTTTGACGCTAATAAAATCGCAGCCAGAGAAGAAGCAGAAAACAAATTAATGCAGGCCTCCGGCACTAAAGCTGCATTAGAACTATTCTCAGGCATAGATTCAAATATGTCATATGATGATATATTAACAAAACTTTCCGATACTTATGATCAGGAAACAATTGACCAAATTATTTCAGGGTATTCAAAGGGCTATAGAATGCCTGCATCATCTGATGACGACAAAAAAGCGATTCTTTTAAAATTTGTGGGAGATTCAACCGCAAAACTTCAATCGGATTATCAGCAGCTGACCAATGGTAAAACCCTGGAACAAATGGAAACGGATTTAGACACATTAACAAAATCTGCCTACGGCACAAATGATATAGGAAAAGCTGTTGCGCAATTCAACGAAAATCAAAAAACCACAGAAATGGTTACTGAAGTTGCCGCGGAAATCGCTGTAACAACTGCATTAATGGCTGTTCCCGGAGGCCAGGCCCTTGCAGCTGCCAAAATAGCAGCTTCCGCTGCAAGATGGGGAAGTAAAGGCTTCAAGGTTGCCAAATATGCTAACAAAGCATTAAAAATGGCAAAAAGCATGCAGAACGTTCAAAAAGGAAATGTCCTTAAAAATTCTACATCAATAGGCTCTAAGGTTTTAAATAAAGGTGCTGCGACAGGTTTTAATATGGCAGCCACAGGTACAGCCACGGTCGGGGTCGATTTAAGCAACGGCAAAAGTGTCAGAGAAGCTACTGAAAAAGCCTTAATGAATATGTCCTTTGCAGGTGTTGGGTCAGCCTCAAGCCAATTAGCTCCAAAATTAATGCAAACATTCAAGATTAACAGTACTCTTGCTAACGAAGTTGCAGAAGAAATTATTAATGCGGCAGGTTCTTATGGAATAACAAAACTTGAAGGTGACGAATACGGTTCAACAGATGCATTTGTTGATTTTGCAAGCGGTCTAATTATCTCAAGAATATCTCATGTCAAAGGCGGAACAAAAACGGAACCGGCTTCTGTATCCGCTGACCCTCAACAGGTTAGAGTTTCAAAAGGCGTTAAAGGTGATTTTAATAATAATAGAGATGTCATTACCGATGGGGAAATTGCCCAAAACGCAGACCAGTCACATCTCAATGCCAATGGAAGCAAAATGGTTGAGCAAGGCCTTGAAGATGTTCCTACACAGGCAGAAGTTAACGCATATCAAAAAGAACATGGTTATGAATCTGTTCCTGACGCTGATAAACCTGCATTTGAAGCACATCAGAAAAAAGCCGCAGAAGATTATGATAATGCACATAAAATAGAAAATAATGCTGTCATTTCAGAACAAAAAACACCTTCTGCTCCAAAAGAAGTTATTGACAAACTTAATGATGAAATAAAAGGTCTTGACGGGTCAATAAAAAAACTTGAACAACAAATAGCAGGAGCTAAACTTTTCGGCAAAAATACCGATAAATTAGAACAACAACTTACCGCATTGAAAGAAAAACGTGCGGCAAAAGCAGCAGAATTTGAAGCAGCTAAAAATCCTGTAAAGGTTGAATCAGAACTTAAAGCTGATACACCCATCGACGAAACCTCAAATGCTGAAGTTAAACAGGAAGTACAAAACGAACCCGCGGAGGTAAAAGAAACTCCAGCAAATAAATCCGCTGCCGAAGTTGAAACAGAAGTAACGCCGGAAAGTATAAAAAAATCAGTCAATGATATTTCAGATGCTGAAATTCCGGTTGAACATAAAGATTTATGGCAAAATTGTAAAAAACAGATTGATACAATTACAAATGAGTTGAAAGACTTTAAAGGTGATATTAATGCAATGCTTTCAACGTGTGAAAAATTATTTGCAGATTTAAAAACTATTGCCAAAAACGCAAGCCAAGCTGTTAAAAATAAAATTGAAAAACTTATCAATGATATGAAATCAATGCTTCCTTCTAAAAATTTGCAAGGTGCAGGCAAAAACATAACACAGTCAGTTACCCCGCAACATCAAATGCAAATGGGGCAAATCGGTCAAAGCATAAATAATGTAAAAAATGCCGGAGAGCTGGACAAACTTCAGAAATTACTGGATGAAATTCCGGATTGTTCTAAAAAATCAATCTTGCAAAAACAAATAAATGACAAAAAGACTAAATTTAAAACTCCTGTAAATTCACAGCCGCATCCTGTGGCAAATTCAACTCCCGCCTCATTCAAAGACCCGGGATACCCGCAATTGACAACCGCAAACGGAGTTCAAGTGCTTAAGCACGGGCAAAAATATCAGGTAAATTTAGCAAAAAATCAGAACACCCAGATTTCTATGGGCTTCGGAGTTACCCAACTTGATATTAACGATAAATTATTTATGGAAAAATTTAATGCATTGAAAGAGGGTGAATCATTTACCGTCGGCTCCTGGGAAGGTAATGCAGATTACAAACTCGGTTCAATGCAAACAGGTGTATCAAGAGAACATTTTACCGTTATCAAAGAAAACGGTCAGATGGTAATTCTTGATAAAAAGTCAACAAACGGAACAAAAGTTCAGGCAAATAATCCTAAACCGATTAGTACGTCTGAAATAAAGAGCTATTTTAACAACGATTGTATTAATCAAAAATTATTAAATGATGTAAATCCTAATATGTATAATATGCATTTAGATGATGTTGATTATCAGAATATGCAGAAACTTATGAATGTTTGCAACGGAAAATATATAAATGTTTGGCTTGGTACATGCGGTACTGATGGTGTACGCAATATTGAAAAACTTGCAATACTTGAAAAAGTTTTGAGAAGAAATAATGTAATTGATGATTACCTGAAATTAGGCCCAAATGAATGGGATTTGGTATGTAATACTACATGTCAAAAATATAAAAATGCTGTTGATGCATTATATAGTTACAAAAAGGATTCTAATCCAATGAACTTGTATTTATCTGGATTAAAAGATCCTGTGGCAATGAAAATCTTTGAACAAAATTGGGGATTTTTAAACAAATCTGAGTTAAATTCACAAATCAACAATTTGACAGCGTTCCTTGATAAACAAAGATTCAATAAAAAAGTTTGGTTACACAGAGGCGATAGTTATAGCGGGGTAAATTACATCAAAACCAAAAACGGTGTACCTCTTGGAGAGGCTATGGAAAAATTAATAGCCCAAAAAGCTTCTCCAGCCGAGATAAAGAAATTTGTGGCTGAAAATCTGCAGGGCAAAAGCATTTTACAAGAAAGATTTATGTCTACAACATTAACGGAAGATGTTGCTACCAAATGGGCTAAAAACGATCCTTATGGAAAAGGGGAAAATCCGAACGGTGCAATACGTTGGAATATATCTGCTCCGGCCGGAACTAAAGGTGCTCATTGTGAAGATTTTTCTCCATTTGATATGGCTGAAAATGAAGTCTTGTTGCAACGTAACACTTCTTTAGATATAATAGATGCATACTTTAATTACAAGGAAAACATCTGGGTTATCAATGCGGTAGCAAGACAATCTTAGAAAGGAGTTGAATTATGGCATCAAATAATGAACCACACGTTCCTGAATTTATGACAAATGAAAATAGTTCGTTTGGAATGAAAGTCAGAACCATGAAATTTTCTCCGGATGATGAAGAAAAAATGTCTAAAATGACTTTTGATGAAATGTACGAATATAAAGCAAAACTTATTGAAGAAGGTAACTATACCTACGAGGAGGAGGAATAAACTATGTCTATTTTTAATATTAACCCCTCAGATCCCGCCAAATTAACTCCAAAAGTATTTTTTAAAAATTTACAAAGGTTTTTTAACGGAGAGATACGCTTAAAAACCTTAATTAAAGATGCATTTTGCAAACAACCCGAAGCTCCGGTAAAAGATGTCCGCCATAAAGGTGACAGTTTTACGCATGTTCCTGAATTTATGACAAATGAAAATAGTTCGTTTGGAATGAAAGTCAGAACCATGAAATTTTCTCCGGATGATGA
>CALVAS010000053.1 GCA_944325585.1 Candidatus Gastranaerophilales bacterium | reverse complement strand
TATCAAAGAATTTTTTCAGTATATCTTCTGATTTTTCGGGTGGCTGATATTCATAAAAATATCTTGTGAATGGAAATTCTGCACCAGTTTTGATTACAGGTTTATCTTTTTTAGTTAAATCTTCTTCAAAGAAATACATCGCATCAGGTACATGCGGATAAACTTCTTTTTCAAAATATTTATCAAAATCATCATTAACCTTAATAAGCTCCGTATCCTTTGTTTCTTTATCGATTTCAGGAGTACCATCTGATTTATAAACAATATCAGCAGTTTTATCCATCTGGGACAAACCCCAAATGACATTCTCTTTTTGAGTGGCAGATAGTGTTGATGCTTTAAATAAATCTTTTATTATAGCTTTAAATTTATCATAATTTTTATACAAAACATCTGATTTGTTTTTATTCAAAATATCAAGAATTTCTTCTCTGACTTTCTTTCCGTTTTCATAATCCTTGATTTGTTTATCTTGTTTAGGTTCTCTTGGGTTAGTTTCTAAAAGTTCTTGATACTTATCTTCATTATATAAACGGTCAAAGAAAGCAGAATTATTCAATTGCTCTATTCTTTCATCATTAATAATGAAGTTTCTTTGTAATGGCTGATATACAGCATATTCTTTGTATAAAAATTCTTCTTTGTCAAAGATTTTAGAATACTCATTTTCTTCAAATTTTGTAAAAAGTTCAGTAATTTTTTCTATATCCAAATCAGATATTTCTTTTCTTTTTTTACCTAAAGATTTACGAAGCGGTTGCCAAAAATCAACTGCATTAATAAATTGAATTTTATTTTTTCTTTCAGGTCTTTTGTTTTTTGAGAAAATAAACGCATATATGCCAATATCTGTGTTATAAAACAGTTGGTTAGGAAGTCCAATTATTGCTTCAAGATAATCTTTATCAAGTAACCACCTTCTTATTTGACTTTCACCACTTGAAGTTCCACCTGAAAACAGAGGAGAACCATTTTCTAAAATAGCAGCTCTCCCGGTTTTATCAAGTTTTGCCATAGCATGTTGAATAAACAATAATTGCATATCGCCTGTTCCAGGGAGTCCGGCAGGAAATCTCCCGTTAGGCTTTTTAGCATGTTCTGCTTTAACGGCTTTTTCAACACCTTCTCCTGCGTCTTTTCCACCCCATGCTTGACCAAATGGAGGATTGGCGATTACCATTCTCATTGATTGGCTTGGGAAAGCATCTTTTTTCATAGTGTCAGCGAACTGAATATTTTTAGCGTCCTGTCCTTTTATCATCATATCAGATAAGCAGATTGCATAAGATTCGCCATTAACTTCTTGCCCAAAAAGTTTTATATCCATTCTAGGATTGATTTGTTTTAAGAACTGGTAAGCAGTTGATAACATACCACCTGTACCGCAAGCCATATCAAGAACTGTTGTAACTTTACCTTCTTGATGCATATCTTCACTACCTTCTGAAAGCAATATATTTACAAGTAATTTTATAACCTCTCTTGGAGTATAGTGATCGCCGGCCTCTGCGTTAGTTGAATAACGTCTAATAATATCTTCGAACATATAACCCATTTTCATATTATCAACTGTTTCAGGGTCTAAATTTAATTCAGAAAAGGCCTTAACTACTGAATAAAGGCGATTAGATTTTGCCATTTTATCAATTTCTTTGTTGAAATCTAAACCCTCATGACCATCTTTTTCTTTGGTTTTATCTTCTTTTTCACCGTTAAAAATTACTTTTACATTATCAGAAAAGCCATCAATATAGGCTTTCAAGTTGTCTTTAAGATTATCAGAATCGTTTAGCAAGTTTTTAAGGTTGAATTTGCTTGTGTTATAGAATTGATAACCTGATTCTTTACATAAATAGTCAGGGATATTTAGTCCATCTTCAATTGCTTTAAGCACTTTATCTTTAGTTTTTTCTAATGCACATTCAAAACGGCGCAATATAATCATCGGTATAATTACTTTTTTATAATCGCTTGCTTTGTATGGCCCGCGTAACTTATTTGCAATAGATAAAACAAAATCTATCTCTTTTTTTACATCTATTCTTTCTTCGTTTTTTAACAACAATGCCATTCCCACCTCATTAATAAACATCCTAGAAGCTAACTTGATTCTACCATGAAAAAGCTGCAATTGGGATTATGTTAAGTCTTTACATTAAAAGTTAATTAAAAATAAAGATTTAGGATAATCAGTATAATTAGTTATAGAATTTTATTAATATAAGGATAAAAATTTGATAAATATTGATAAAAACAAATTAATATCAGTTGAAGATTTCTGCAATGAAATGGGCAGATTAATCTTTTATTTTGACCAGACAATAAATACAATTAAATCTGATTCAAAAGCTTTAGTGGTATATCTAACTCTTATCAAAAAAATTATTTCAAATGCTGATGCAGCAAATAAATTGATTTTTGAAGGACATATTAAGGAATCCAAAATTATTTTACGGAGTGCAGTTGAAAGTGTAATTTTGATTACATATTTATCGCAATTCCCGGAGAAAATAGAGGCCTATCTTGACGAAGCACAAATTTTAAAGATTAAAAATAATTTTATTATTTATAAAAATATGCGTGATGGCGAACCAATCGATGTTAATGGAACAACTATATCAAAAGAAGAGCTTTCTGCGGAGAATGAAAAATGCTTTAATTCTATTCAAGAACAAGCAAAGCAGAAAATTCTTAAAGGAATTGGAATAAAAGAATATAAAATTAATAATTCAAATTTTGAAAAATTTGATAAGTATTTTACCAATTTCCGTCCACAATTTATAAAATATGAAAAAATGTTTAAAGAATTAGATGATATTGGTTTTAAACTTGAGGATGATTTTATATTTGGTCTCAGGGACATTGTTTATGGATTTTATAATGACAGTTCTCAAATTGCACATGGTTGTTTTTTAGATTGGAGCGAGCCTACACATTTCACACAAAAAGAAGCAGAATACATGTTTCACTTCTTTATAAAAGTTACACTATTTCTTAAAGTATTACTTAAGGGATCTGTGAATTTTGAAAATGATCATACTCCACAATTTGTCAGAGAAATGCGAAAATCAAATGATAAGCTGGAAATAATAATTTATGGACAACTTTTACAACATTAATTTTAAATGTTGTTCAAAGAGTGTTTAATACGTGTTTTAAGAATAGAACATAAATAAACACAAAACTTATCAAAAAAGTATCAGTAACTTTGAGAGTGAACTATCACAATGTTTAAGAATTTGTATCACTAAGTTTTGAAAATTTTCCCTGAAAACTTATAAAGTTTGAGAATTCTCTCAAACTTCTGGGGGTACTTTTCTCAATCTATCTGATAATTGTAATAAATCGGAACTTTTATTTTTTCAGTTCCGTCCTTGTATATATGACTATTTTGATTTATATGACTTAAAACTGAAATTATGTTCGACTTGATACAGCATGGGTTATTTTATTTCGCTTGTTTTTTCGTTAATTATGATATAATAATTTTATTGATATAGAATGTGTGTATAAAAGGAGGATAATATGTCAAATCCTGTTTTAAATGACAATTTTTTAGAAAATGAACGAGTATTAGACAGCAGGCCAATGTCTGTCAGCGGGGCGGTAAATAAAACTTTGATTTTATTTTTATGCCTGCTAATTCCTGCTGTATATACATTTTCACTTATGATGTCCGGATATATTGATCATGCTAAAATGCTCACAACCGGCGGTGCTATCGTTGGATTTATTTTAGCTATGGTGATTATATTTTGGAGAAATCCATCGTCTTACAAGTTCTTAACTCCGCTGTATGCAGTTGCGGAAGGTTGTTTTGTCGGAGGTATCTCTGCATTTTTCGAATCCGAATGGGTAGGCATTGTGCTTCAAGCTGTAATATGCACACTGATGACGGTCTTTGTCATGCTCGGACTGTTTAAAGCAGGTGTTATAAAGGCAACAGAAAAATTCCGCTCCGTAGTTTTAATTTCAACTCTTTCAATCGGCGCAATCTATTTAATTCAGTTCGGTGCTTCATTTTTCGGACGTTCAATCCCGCAAATATTTACGGCTAGCCCGATGGGAATAGGTTTTAGCGTAATTGTTATTTTTATTGCTGCATTAAATCTTATTCTGGATTTCGATTTTATAGAACGCGGCAGCGAAAACATGCTTCATAAAGATTATGAATGGTACGGCGCATTCGGCTTAATGGTAACAATTGTTTGGTTATATATTGAAATGCTGAGACTGATTGCTAAATTAAGCAGCAGAGAATAATTTTTGAATCTTTTAATTTTTAATATTTGATAAACATCGCACTTCTAAATATAAACTCAAGAAGTGCGATTTAATTTCAAACTTTTTTATTCGACAATTTTTCCCAAAATTCTTTCATTTTCGCAATGAGTTATTTGTACATTCGTAAGACTATTTAACAGCTGCTCATCCCTTGAATCCAAAACAACTGTAAGGTAGTTACGCGTAACACCTTTTAACAAACCGGTCTTTTTATCAGGATGTTTTTCAATCAAAATTTCATGAACAGAGCCGATATTTTTTTTAATAAAAGCATTATATTTTTCTTTTGAAATTCTTTTTACAATTTCAGCACGCTGCTCTTTTACTTTTTCATCAACCTGTTCCTGAGATTTTGCACCGACAGTACCTTCTCTTAACGAGTAAGGGAATGTGTGGATTTGCGATAATCCAGATTGTTCAAGATTTCTGCGGGTTATTTCAAAATCCTCATCAGTTTCGCCTGCAAATCCTGTTATTATATCGCTGCCCAGAAAAGGTTTATCAAAAATTTGATTAATTTTATCTATCAAATCAAGATAAGATTCGACCGAGTAGAATCTGTTCATTGATTTAAGCGTCTTGTTGCATGCTGATTGAAGAGAGAGATGAAAATGCGGACAAAATTTTTCTGATTTACTTAAAAATTCAAGCAGTTCATCTGTAATTTCCAAAGGATTTAATGAGCCCAAGCGATAACGCTCTATTGTAGATTTTTCTTCTACCTGCTTAAGCAAATCCAGAAGGCTCAAACCTAAATCTTTTCCCCACTGTCCGATATGAATGCCTGTAAACACAATTTCTTTAAATCCGCTTTTTGAGAACCTTTTCATTTGCTCAATGATAAAATCAATATCAGCGCTTCGGCTCTTGCCTCTTGCAAACGGAATTATACAGTATGAACATCTGTTATCACAACCGTCCTGAATTTTTAGACTGGCTCTGGTTTTGGAAGTATTGTTTAAAACAGCTTTATGAAAATCTTTAAGAGTCATAATATTACCGGCAAAACAGCAATATTCGGCGTCACCATTTAAAAGTTTTCCGGCAATTTCTAACTTTTCGTCATTACCGATTACAATATCAATAAAATCATATTCCAGCAGTTTTTCCTTTTCAATCTGTGCAATACATCCGGTTAAAACATTTTTGATATCCGGCTTTTTATGCTTGGCATTGCGCAAAAGATAAAACGCTTCGTTATCACTTTTGTGCGTCACAGTACAGGAATTTAAAATAAAATAATCGGCATCTTTTATATTCTGAACTTCTGCAAATCCGTTTTCAATTAAATTTTCTCTGATTATCGAGCTTTCAAACTGGTTTGATTTGCAGCCCATTGTATGTATATAAAAACTTTTCATTAATATAAATTTTATAAAAAAAGCAAAAGACTGTAAATAAAAATTAATAAATGTTACGTTTATAGCAAAAAAATTTACTTTCGGGTTTTAACATTGTATAATCAAAATGTAAGATGGAAAGGTAGTGTATTATGAACATTCATTCTGTTGATAACCAAAACTTTACCTCACAAAGAGAAAGAGGGATTATCCGATATAATCCGCCGCGCAATCTGCGTCAAAATATTGACACTGTAATTAATCTGGATGACAATTCAGTAAAAAAATTAGCATACATTAACACTGTTAATAAAGTCGAAGACGACAAGCATAAAAAAATTACAAAACTATTACTTGCATCTGTTCCTTTTGTAGCCGGTGTATCTGAAGCATTGATAGCCCCTGCAAAAAGCAAAGTTTTAACTAAAGACATTACAGGAACAGCTGCCAGATTATTAAACGGCGCAAAAGCAACGGCTGGTTGGGCAG
Organism: Candidatus Gastranaerophilales bacterium; assembly: GCA_944325585.1. Classification (GTDB taxonomy): domain Bacteria; phylum Cyanobacteriota; class Vampirovibrionia; order Gastranaerophilales; family Gastranaerophilaceae; genus Scatenecus. Next base: position 5,620 of record CALVAS010000053.1, on the reverse strand, counting down.
CTTTATTCGCTGCAGGAAGCGCTTTGTGGAATGCAAGCAATTACCTTGAAAAAAAATCTCCGAATTTTGAAAAATTTAACAATCAATACCCGTTTTTAGCTTTTGCCGGACAAGTTGCAGCCTTTACCGGAGCCATTATTCTCGGAATGAAAGCAGCTCCGAAAATTATAGAACAAGCCGGAAAATATATTGATAAATCCGCAATTGCAGATCTTGAATTCAAATTTGCTAAACAGGCAAACAGCTTTAACAAGAACACAATTGTAAGCGCAGTTACTAAAAAAGCTCATGACTTAAAAACCAGCAAATATTTGGCTCCATTGGGCGGTGTTACAGAACTGGTTACATCCTGGGCGCCATATCTTGTAGGAGCCGGCGGAGTTCTTCACGCTATGCACCACTCAAATGTTAAACGTGATGAAATGACAAAGAATTACACGGCAATTAAAGATTATCAGCTTAAATTAGCAAAAGCTCGAATTAACGAACTTTCTTTACAAAATGATTTTTTGTTACAGGATGCTAACAATCGAGAAGCTGTAAGACTTGTTAAGGAGCCTTTATCAGATTTGCCGAAAGAAGTAACTGTTAAAATCGGTGAAATCAGAGAGGCTCGCACTGAAGCGTAAAGATATCAAATTAAACATCTTTCTTTAAAAAAAAGCGTCTTAGAAATAAGACGCTTTTTTCAATTTGTCTGTGTCATATCTGCCATGCCTGATAAAATTACAGGTAATATGTTATTCAGACACCAACACAAAAGCACAGGTTTGCACCACAATTCAAAAACAAAACGGGGTACTCAATTGAGTATCCCGTTTTGTTTATTTATTTGAAGTTATCCTACTTCATTAATTCGCCGACTGCTTTGTAAACAGACATACGTTTTGCGGCATCTTCTTCTGCTTGAGCATAAAGTTCTGCTGCATGATCAGGGTTCGTTTTCAACAATGATTTGTAACGACCTTCTGATTTAATGAAGTCTTGATAGCTTTCTTTAGGTTCTTTAGCATCCCAGCTGAACGGAGCTTCCGGATTTGCCGGATTGTATCTGTAAAGCGGGAAGTAACCTGCTTCAACTGCACGTTTTTGTTCTGTCTGAGTCTTAGACATATCAATACCGTGAGCGATACAAGGAGCATATGCGAAGATGATTGACGGTCCGTTGTATGCTTCAGCTTCCTGGAATGCTTTAAGAGTTTGAGCTCTGTCTGCACCCAAAGCAACTGATGCTACGTAAACGTAACCATAAGACATGCTCATCAAGCCCATGTTTTTCTTGTAAGTTTTCTTACCGCCTGTAGCGAATTTAGCAACTGCACCGGTCGGAGTTGATTTTGATGCTTGACCGCCTGTGTTTGAGTAAACTTCAGTATCAAGAACTAGAATGTTTACGTTCTGGTTTTGTGCAATTACGTGGTCAATACCGCCGTATCCGATATCGTTAGCCCATCCGTCACCGCCGATAATCCAAACTGATTTATCAGTGAAGTAATCTTGAAGTTCACGAACTTTTGCTAAATCCGGACATCCGCAGTCAGCGTATTTTGCGATAACTTTCTTAGCATTTTCCTGAGCAGCAATTGCTTCATCAGTTTTTGAGTTATCCCAGTGTGACATTGCTTCTGTCAAGGCTTCTTTCAAGTCGGCAGGTGATTTTTCGTTTTCAAGAACTTTTTCAACATAAGTTTTCAAAGTATCTCTGTTCTGGTCAACTGCCAATCTCATACCGAAACCGAATTCAGCATTGTCTTCGAACAATGAGTTAGCCCATGCCGGTCCTCTTCCGTCTTTGTTTGTTGTGTACGGAATTGTCGGGAATGTACCGGAGTAAATTGAAGAACATCCGGTTGCGTTTGCAACGATAGCATTTTCGCCGAACAACTGTGAAACAAGTTTAACATAAGGTGTTTCACCGCAGCCTGCGCATGCGCCTGAGAATTCAAACAACGGTTTTCTGAGCATTGCACCTTTAATTGTTTTTGTAGTGTTTTTGCCCATTACGTTGTCAGGAAGAGCGTCGAAGAATTTTTCATTAACAACTTCGCCAACTGCTTCTTCATCCTCAATAGTAGACCATGTAAGGGCTGCTTTTTCAGGATTTTTAGCCATCGGACACTGATCAATACATACACCGCATCCTGTACAATCTTTGCAGTAAACCTGAACTTTGAATTTTTCATCAGCAAGAGCCGGTTTTGCAGGGATTGTTTTGAATGAAGCAGGTGCATCTTTAAGATCTTTGTCTTCAATCAATTTAGTTCTGATTGCGGCGTGAGGACATGCTGAAGCACAGATTCCGCACTGAATACAATTTTCAGGATTCCATTTCGGAACTCTCGGTGCAATACCGCGTTTTTCAAGACATGCTGTTCCTGTCGGGATTACACCGTCATTAGACATTGCTGATACAGGAATATCGTCGCCTTTTTGTCTCATTGAAGGTTCAATGATTTTCTTAGCAAAGTCTGATGCGTTATCAGGAATAAGTTTAATATCTTCAGCGCATTCAACTCCTGCCAATGAAGCCGGCACAACAACTTCTTCCGTTGCGTCAACTGCTGCATCAATAAGTGCAAGGTTCATGTTTACAACATCATCGCCTTTTTTCTTGAAGGTTTTCTTAGTCATTTCTCTCATACCTTCAAGAGCCTGATCGAACGGAATGATTCCTGAAACTTTGAAGTATGCAACCATCATAACTGTGTTTGCACCTTTACCTCTCAAGCCCGGCTGCTGTTCAATAAGTTTTTCGGCATCTACATTGTAGAATTTGATTTTCTTATTGATGATAGTTTCCTGCATATCTCTTGTTAAGTGAGAGAATGCTTCTTCTTTTGACCACGGGCTGTTGAGAAGGAATGTTCCGCCTTCTTTAATACCTTTTAACAGGTCATATCTGCCGATGTAAGCATGAGCAGAGCATGATACAAAGTCAGGTGCTGTGATAAGGTAAGTTGATTTAATCGGTTTGTCGCCGAATCTCAAGTGAGAAACAGTAACACCGAATGATTTTTTAGAGTCATATGCAAAGTATGCTTGAGCATCTTTGTTTGTATATTGACCGATAATTTTGATTGAGTTTTTGTTAGCACCGACGGTACCGTCTGAACCCAAGCCCCAGAACATGCAGTTTGTAGTTCCGGCAGGTTCGGTTACGATATGTTCATCAATTTTTAATGATTTGTGAGTTACGTCATCTTCGATACCAACTGTGAATCCGTGGAAACCGTTGTTTTCAGAATGTTTGTAAACAGCATAAACCATGGACGGAGTGAATTCTTTTGAAGCCAAACCGTAACGGCCGCCGATTACTCTGATATCTTTGTTTTCGATAGCGGTAACAACATCCATGTATAAAGGTTCGCCGATTGAACCGGGTTCTTTTGTTCTATCGAGAACAGCAATGCGTTTTACTGTTTTCGGTAATGCTTCGTTGAAGCGTTTTACGTCAAACGGTCTGTAAAGTCTTACTTTTACAAGACCGTATTTAGTACCGCGTTTTGCGTTAAGGTATTCGATAGTTTCTTCAATAGTTTCGCAGGAAGAACCGATTGCAACAATAACATCAGTAGCATCGGGAGCTCCGACATAATCAAACGGATGGTATTGTCTGCCGGTAATTTTTGCGACTTTATCCATATATTCCTGAACGATATCCGGAACTGCATCATAGTATTTGTTAACAGTTTCACGTCCCTGGAAGTAAACATCGGTGTTTTGTGCGCCGACTTTACAAACAGGAGCTTCCGGTCTCATTGCTCTGTTACGGAATTCTTCAATATATTTTGGTTCAACTAGGCTTGCAATATCTTCGTAAGAAATTTCTTCAATTTTGTGTACTTCGTGAGAAGTTCTGAAACCGTCGAAGAACTGCAAGAACGGAACTTTTGATTTGTAAGTTGCTAAGTGTGCAACCAAAGCCATATCCATTTCTTCCTGAACAGAGTTAGCGGCAAGCATTGCATAACCTGTGTTGCGGCAGCCCATAACGTCAGTGTGGTCGCCGAAAATTGCCAATGACTGAGCAGCAAGAGCACGTGCTGATACGTGGATTACGTGCGGAAGCATTTCACCTGCGGCTTTGTGCATTACAGGTATCATCAACAATAAACCTTGTGATGCTGTGTAAGTTGAAGTTAAAGCACCGGCAGCAAGTGAACCGTGAACTGCACCTGCAGCACCAGCTTCTGATTGCATTTCTGCAACTTTAACAGTTTTGCCCCAGATGTTTTTCTTTCCCTGAGAAGCCCATTCATCAATCCATTCTCCCATAGTAGAAGAAGGAGTAATCGGGTAGATTGCGGATACTTCGCTCAATGCATACGCAACATGCGCTGCGGCGTAGTTACCGTCAACCGTTATTGTTTTTCCTGGCATAATTAAATAACCTCCTTATTGATTTACTATTACTTAATTACTAATTATACGCTCTTATTAAAATGATAATACAAACATGACAATTGAACAAAAAAAGTTGTATGTAAATTATTGTTAAGATTATTGTTATTTTTTTGCTGAAAACGTAAAATTTTAAATTCAGGAGTATTATAAATTGAGAAGCAACTTCAGGAGATTAAAATGAATTTAACTATTACCCCGAATTTTCAAAAATCACCGCAAATCAATCAACGCCGTTCTAACACTTCAGGTACTGTATTACCGAACAGTTCTTATACATTAAGCAAAGATACGGTTTCATTTTCGGCGCGCCCTAAAGCAGCAGAAAATCTTGTTTCAAACACCCTTAAAGAGGTTTTTCGAACTTCTTACGAAAATAGACTTCCGGCATATGAAATTTTATCCGTAAAATTCATGGATGCATTAGAATCTGTAGCAAACAAATTGAAAGATTACGGAGTTTCATTTGACAGACCATACTGCGAACAAGGTGCTGTTAAGAAAACCGATTCTTTTTTGTCAAAATTTATAAGAAGCGGTGCAACGCCGTCCGATCAAATTCGTGCAACTTTATATGTTGAAAACCCGTATGATTTAGATTTAATCTCAAACAAAATTCTTCCGGAATTAAAAATCCGCGGATATGAAATAAGACTTATTCCTGATGAAGTTGTAGGAACAAGAGTAAAAAGCAAAAAGCCGGATTTTGATATCAGACTTGCTGATGTACCTGAAGAAGCATTAAAGGCACTGCCAGAAGAACTTCAAAAATCATTGAGCCACCCGCAAAAATCAGGTTACGAAGACATCCAGATGAGATTAATTGACACTCTTTCCACCGGTAAAAACAAACCTCCTCATGAATTATTAATTGTTTTCGGCAAAAATTATGCAGCCGCAAAACACAATGAATCGTATTATGTGTATGATATTACACGTGCGTTAAAAAATGTGCTTCACATTGCAAAAGTAGAAAAACCGGAATTACATTCACCGGCCAGAAGGGTTATTGATAATATTGCCATCATTAGCGAACAGTTAAACAACTTTATTTCAAAACCGCTGTTTATTAATGCAAAAAATTTGGATTTTTATAAAGAGGAAATTCAGCTTCCGGTTGAGATTTCAAAGGCAAATTGCGAATCTCTGCGCGGACTTGTTGAAGGTATAAGAAGCAAAATTCCGCTGCATTACAAAGCCGAACTTACTAAGGTTAATT
>CALVAS010000052.1 GCA_944325585.1 Candidatus Gastranaerophilales bacterium | reverse complement strand
CTGAAGGAAGATATTAAAATTTATTAAGATTTCTTTAATCCTTTGACATGACATGAAAATTATTGTCTAATAAGAATAAGACTATAGTTGGGTAGGATTGATGTACATAAAACAGCTTGAAATAGATAATTTTAAATCATTTGCCAACAAATCGGAAATTCCGCTGCTGGAAGGTTTTACAACGATTTCCGGCCCTAACGGCTCCGGCAAAAGCAATATTATTGACAGTGTACTTTTTGCACTCGGACTTGCAAACGCAAGCGAATTGAGGGCAGAAAACCTTTCACACTTTATTTCCACATATACAAAACGGAATGAAGCCTTTGTAAAAGTAACTTTCGGCGGAATGGAAGGCGGACAGGACTTAAGTATAGCAAGAAAGATTAGAAAAACAAATCAGGGCTATGCAAGCACCTACTATATAAACGATTCTGTCACAACGCTTACAAACGTGCATGCTGAACTTGAAAAATACAATGTTACCCCCAACAGCTACAACGTAATGATGCAGGGCGATGTTATGGGAATAACCAATTGCTCGCCCAAAAACAGACGTAAAATTATTGATGAAATTGCAGGGGTTGCTGATTTTGACAGAAGAATAGAGCAGGCAACAAACGAACTTACAACTGTTGAACAGAGAGTTGAGCGCTCTGCAGTGATTTTAAACGAGGTTGACGTAAGACTTGAACAGCTTAAAGAAGAGCGGGAAGTTGCTTTAAAATATCAGAAACTAAGAGAAGAAAAAGCCGAACTTGACGGACAGATTAATAAAGTGCGCTTTTTTGACATTAAAAGAAACATTGAGCAGGCGCATGAAAATATTCTTGAATTTACCAAAAAGAAAAAAGAAGAAGAAATTAAAAACAAAGATTTAGATGAGCGGCTTAATCTTATAAAAGGTAAATATCAGGAAATTTCTGAAATCGTCAAGGAAAAAGGCGAAGCAAAACAGATTGAACTGAAAAAGCAGCAGGAAGAGCTGAAAGGCGAAATAGACCGTAAAAATAACGCGACAATTTACGCGGATAAACAAATAATGGACGGGCTTCGCAGAATTGAAAATGCCAAAAACGGCATAGATTCTCACAAACAAAAAATTGAAGATTTTAAGCTGAAAATCAAATTAAAAGAAGACGAAATAAAGATTATTGAAGACAATATTGCGGAAAAAAATGCTGAACTGAAAAAAATTCTTGAGGACATGACAGGGCTTAATGCGACAGCGGATCAGCATATTGAAAAACGGAACAATCTTAGAAAAACGTTAGAAAATCTGCAAGATAAAGAAAACAGTCTGATTAAAACAAAACTTCCGCTTGAAAACGAACTTAAAAATCTGCAAAATGAACTTGCAAAGGCAAAAACAACTCTTCAAGAATTAGAGGAGATGAAAGCAAACTTTGCATCAGACTTTGACTTAAAGAAAACATTAGTTGAACAGCTTCAAAAAGAAATGGCTGATTTCAAAATAATTCAGCAAAACACCCTTCACGATTTGGATACAACAAAGAACGAAATTGACGACGTAAACCATGATATTCAAATGGCTTACCGAAAAGTTTCGGCAATGGAAACAAAAAAACAAATTGCTCAATCAAGTTTCAATAATGCGATTGATACCGTTATGAATGCAAATCTTAAAGGGGTTCACGCACCGCTTGTAAAACTAGGAACAGTTGATAAAGAATATTCAACCGCGATGGAAGTTGCATTTGGCGGCAGAATGACTCATATTGTCGTTGATGATGAACACGTTGCATCGGTTGCTATTGAGCTTTTGAAATCCTCAGGAGCAGGACGTGCAACATTTATTCCGCTTAACAAAATTGTCAAAGCACCCGCAAGATTAAATCTTCCAAAAGATAAGGGCGTAATTGATTTTGCAATAAATCTGGTTGATTTTGACGACAAATACATTAATGCCTTCTATTATGCAGTCGGCGAAACTCTTGTTGTTGAAGATATGGAGTGCGCAAAAAAACTTATCGGAAAATACAGAATGGTCACGCTTCAGGGTGAAATCTTTGAAAAATCAGGTTCAATGACAGGCGGTTCTCAAAGACGTACAGGTTTAAGTTTCAGCCAGAATGATGACACTGAACTTGAAAACTTTAAAAAGCATTTAAAAGATCTTGAAACAAAAGCTGCAAACTTAAACGCCAAAAGGCAGTCTCTTGAAGCAAAACTGGATGACATCCGACAAAAATATTCAGAATCAATGAATGAATATTCGAGCGCAAAAGTCGAACTTGAAAATATGAATAAAAATTATGCGAACAGTGAAAACATTTTGGCAGAACGCGCAGAATTTATCAAGACAACCGAACCCCAAATTGATGAGCTGACGCAAAAACTTGATAAATTAGAAGAGCAAAACGTAAAAATTTATGATGAAATGGCACAGGTTCAATCCGAAATTGAAGAAGTTGAAAAGCTCATTAATGAACAGGATTTAAAAGATTTAAAGGCAAAAACAGAAGGTGTTGAACATGAAATTAAGCGTTTACAGCAAAATTTGATGAATGCAAACTCCGAAAAAAATGACTTCAACCGTGACATTGCGTTTCAAGAAAATATGATTCTTACAAACACGGAAGATATTCAGCGCGCAGAGGCTAACAACAAAAAACTCGAGGCCGATAAGGAGCGTTTCAAAGCTGAGATTGAAGAGCTTAATAAAAAAGCCGAAAATTTGAATGACCAAATTAAAGAAATTGAAGAAAAGCTCGGCAAACTTCTTGAAGAACGCGACGCAATAAATGCAGAGCTCAATGAACTTGAAAAACAAAAACATATAAGAATTTCTGATATTGAAAGGACTGCAGAGCAAATCGAATCCTTCAGAGCAAGACGAAGAGAACTCGAACCTCAGCTTGAAACAGCGAGAGAAGAGCTTGTCAATGCCGGAATTGAAGTTGACAAACTTGAACCTGTTGAAATCTCAATTGAGGAAATAACATCAAAAATTCAACGGCTTGAAAAAAAGATGCAGGAACTCGGCGATGTCAATATGCGTGCAATTGCAGCGTATGATGAAGTTCAAACACGCCAGCAGGAATTAAAAACGCAAATTGAAACTTTATCAAAAGAAAGAAAAGAAATTTTAGACAGAATGAGCGGATATGAGCAGTCTAAAAAAGAAGCATTTATGAAAACCTACAATAACATAAATGAAAACTTCAAACAGGTTTTCCATCAGCTTTCCGAGGGTGAAGGCGAACTAAAACTCGAAAATCCTGATGACCCGCTTTCCGGCGGAATGACAATCGAGGCACAGCCGAGAGACAAAAAACTTCAAAGATTGGAAAGTATGTCAGGCGGTGAAAAATCCTTGACAGCACTCGCTTTTGTCTTTGCAATTCAAAGATATATGCCCTCTCCGTTCTATGCGTTTGACGAAGTTGATGCAAGTTTGGACACAATGAATGTAGAGCGTATCGCCCAAATGGTGCAGAACCAGTCAAAAAATACGCAATTTATAGTAGTTAGTCACAGAAAACCTATGATAGAATCAGCAAATAGGACGATAGGTGTAACTCAAAAAGAAAAAGGCATAACCCGCGTAACCGGAGTAAAACTTAGAGATTAATTATGAGTAGTGAGACAGCAATAATTGATTATAATACATCAGCAATTCCAGAAAATGTCAACGTAGACAATGAAGGGATAGGAATTCTCGTATCAATGGCAAAAGCGGGCAAAATTGATCCGTGGAATATTGATATTATTGATGTTACTGATAAATATCTCGCTCATATGTGCGAAATGAAATCACAGGATTTGCGTCTGACAGGCAGAACATTTCTTTTTGCTTCAGTTCTTTTAAAACTCAAGTCAAATGTTCTTGAGGGGCTTGATATTATGCAATTCGAAGATCAGCCGCAGGAAAATATTGAATATGATGACGACGGTTTTATTGTTGATTACGGCGAAGAAGAGTATGTTCCGACAAACAATGTCGTATCTATTGATGATGTTCTTCAACGCCGCACAAGTGTACGTCTTAACAGAAACCGCGTTGTAACATTGCGGGATTTGATAAGACAGTTGGAATTCTATGAAAAACTGGAACAAAAACAGTCTTTAAAAAGCGCTCATGAACGCGCAAAACGCCGTGTTCAATCGTATTCAAGATTTACTGCGGACGATATTATCAATCTCGCGCATGAAGAGTATATTGAAGATTGCGTTCTCAGATTAAAAGAAAATCTTTCTCAAATTTTTGAAAAAGAAGAGAAAATTGAACTTAATGAATTAACTCTTCTCGGTATGGACAAAATCAGCGCATATATTGCACTGCTGTTTTTAACGGCAGAAACCGATTATGATCTTGTTCAGGATGAGTTTTATTCGGATTTGTATGTTGTAAGAGGTGAACATGGAGTCGCTTAAGGCAAGGATTGAAGCCGTGCTGTTTACAACTGCAAAGGCTCTATCCACAAACGAAATAGCAGAAATACTGGAAGTTGAAAATGAGCAGGTTGAAGATTCTATTCTTGAACTGATAATGGATTATTCATCACGCGACGGGGCTCTTGAAATTGATGATGAGAACGGTTATATTCTTCAAGTAAAAGAAGACTTTATGGATATTGTCGAAAAATTATGTCCTGTGGATCTTCGTCCGGCCGTTTTGCGTACTCTTGCAGTAATAGCACTGAAAGAACCCATCCGTCAAACAGAGCTTAAAGAACTGAGAGGTTCTACCGCTTATGAACACGTTTCAGAGCTTATTGAAAAAGGCTTGATAAGCAGAACAAGAGACAAAAACGGCAGAAGCTACAATTTAAAAACGACACCTAAATTTGCAGAATATTTTAAACTCAAAGGTGACACCAGAGCTCTGGAAAAACTTCTTGAACAAGGGAAATTAGATGAATAAACAAACGATTAATAAAATAGTTACAGCGGGTTCAATCTTTTTAATTTTAATAATCGTATTTAATATTCCGTTTTTTTTGTGTAGAGCAGGCAAAAGCAATTTAGAAAAAAATCAGGTTGTTAAAGCTTACAAACAGCTTCACAAAGCCTACATTCTGCGTCCAAACAATAAAGACATCAGGTATTTTTATGTCAAATCAATGACATATTTAAAGCCGATTGAAAAAATACAAAAAGAGATGTTCAAATTTTCTGAGAGTAAAAAACTTGATGCCGCACAAAAACTTGCTGAATTTCAGGTAAATCAATGGAAAAACAATATTCTGGGCAACATTGGCGAAAATTACATAGAACAGGCGCCTTATGACAGAAATCTGGTCAGATGGGACATTAATTCGTTTCCGTTAAAAGTTAAACTGGAGGTTCCGATATCAACGCCTGATTATTATAGAGAAGAAATAGAAAAGGCTTTTACGCAATGGTCCCTGAGCACAGGCTTTTTGAAATTTGAATTTATAGAAAAAGGCAAAGCTGATATCATAGTTCAATTCAACCCGCTGCCTGAAGACATTTGCGATAACGGGGTATGCAAATACGTTGTAGCATATACAAATCCTAAAATTTCAGGAAATATACTGAAATCAATGACAATTATCATGTACGACAGAGATGCAAACGGTAATTATTTTTCGGATAAAGAACTTTACAACACCATCTTGCACGAAATAGGCCACGCACTGGGAATTATGGGACACAGTTACAGCTCTGACGATTTAATGTATATGGCAATGCAGCCGGAAAAAAATTTCACAAGATACAGACGTGATTTTCAATATTTGTCTCAAGATGATTTAAACACAATTAACTTGCTGTATAAAATGATTCCGGATATTTCTAATGTTCCGATGTCTAAATTTAATAAGGACGGTTTAATTTATGCCCCCATAGTTTTGGGGAATGAAAGAGAAATCGGGAACCGGAAAATTAAAGAAGCTGAACATTATATAGAATCAGCACCAAATCTTCCGGGCGGCTATATTGATTTAGCAATTGCATACGCAGAGATGGAAAAATATACAAAAGCAATTGATGCTTTACGTGATGCGCTGGAACAAGCACAGACGGATGCTGACAGATATTTAATTTACTTTAATATTGCGGTGATTTATCTGAATACCAACAGGCTTGAAGAGGCTGAAAAATATCTTGAACTTGCCAAAAATATAAATACAAATGAAGAAACCGCAGAACTTGAGAGCAATTTAAATCATGCGCGGGCAGCAAATAAAAAACCTTTCAAAACACCTGTTGAAAAATAACCACGCTTTACAAAAACTTCACAAACCCTTTTAAAAAACTCTTGTTCGAAGTAAAGTTAAAATGTATGTTTGTTTGAAAAAATCAACAGCATAACGTTTTACCCAAAAAGAATAATGAGGAATAAAAATGAACTACAATGTCGCAATAATCGGTGCCGGTCCTGCTGGAATTTTCGCAGCTCTTGAAATAACCAAATTAAAACCGGATTGGAAAGTTGTATTAATCGAAAAAGGTCAAAAAATAGAAAACAGAGTTTGCCTTTTAAGAGAAGGGTATGAAAAATGTCCTTCCTGTAAAAAATGCGGTCTTTTATGCGGCTGGGGCGGAGCAGGAGCATTTTCCGACGGAAAATTAACCTTAACCCCTGATGTTGGCGGACATTTGGTTGATTATATGTCCAGAGAAAAAGTCGAAGAATTGATTGATTATTCAGATCAGTTATATTTAAAATTCGGTGCTACTGATGAAGTTTTCGGAACTGATATGAAAGTTTTCCGTGAACTGGAACGCGAAGCAGCACTTGCCGAATTAAAACTTGTACATTCGCCTGTAAGACATCTCGGCACAGAACGAAGCCTTGATGTTCTTAAAAATATGCAGGACTTTCTGGATGAAAGAATAACAATTTTAAACAATGTTTCAGCGAAAAATTTAATTGTTGAATGTGAACAGGTAAAAGGAATTACACTTGACAACGGCGAAACAATTACTGCAGAATATACAATTATTGCACCTGGACGTGAAGGCGCAGACTGGCTTACAAAAGAGTTTGCGCAGAATAAAATCGGAATGGTAAATAATGCGGTTGATATCGGGGTTCGTGTTGAACTTCCGGCACCTGTGTTTGAACCTTTGACTGACAAACTTTATGAGTCAAAATTAATTTATCACTCGCCAACGTTCGGTGATGAAGTCAGAACCTTCTGTATGAACCCGAACGGTGAAGTTGTTCAGGAAAATTATAACGGAATTGCAACGGTTAACGGTCACAGTTACGCCGAAAAAACTACAAACAATACGAACTTTGCACTTCTTGTAAGCGAAAAATTCACTGAACCGTTTAAAGAACCGATTCAATACGGACAGCACATAGCAAGTTTAGCAAATATGCTAGGCGGCGGAATTTTGGTTCAAAGATTCGGAGATCTTCTTGACGGCAGACGTTCAACACCGGAAAGAATTAAATCAAGCATAATAACTCCGACTTTAAGCTGTGCAACTCCGGGTGATTTAAGTCTTGTAATACCGTACAGACAAATGACAAGTATTATCGAAATGCTTTATGCGCTTGATAAAGTTTGTCCGGGAACAGCTTCAAGATACACACTGCTCTATGGTATTGAAGTTAAATTCTACTCTGCACGCGTAAAACTCACAAACGAACTTGAAACAGAAGGCGTTAAAAACCTATTTACAATCGGAGACGGTGCAGGTGTTACAAGAGGTTTGATTCAGGCATCTGCTTCCGGCGTATATGTTGCAAGAACAATTTGTGCAAGATAATTTTTGCGCCTGTCAGAATGCGGATAATAAAACACGTTTTTCAAAAAAGCCCTTTAAAAAGGGCTTTTTTATTGTAAGATTATTTTTCTCCCGAGAATTAAAATGCAACCTTGCCCGCTGTATTTTTGAGTGTTATAATTTAAGCATGAGTAACAGAGTGAGCTTAACTACACAAAATCGTTTGATTATTACGGGATTGATACTCAGCACTGTTCTTATTGTGCTGATTGCTATTTTTGCAATATTCAATATCCAGAAAAAATTGAACGACGGGTACAAAAGTTTCGGTCAGGTAATTTCAAAGATTCTGGCAATAGAAAGCATGGAAATCACCAGAGGGCTTGATAATGCAAAAACAAAAGAAACCTTAAAAGCGCACTCCGACGGAATTTTAAAAAGTCATAACGACATTGTACTTATAGAATTTCGAGATAAAGACGGAAACATTATTTATACGGGCAAAAATGACAATCTAAAGAACCCAAAACGTCCGAATATAACAGTTACATCTCCTCTCGAAATCACTCAAACAAACGGTTCATCCGCAATCGGCTCAGTTACTGTTGCACTTTCCGGAAACATTATAAATCAAATTTCATCAACAACAAGAGCGTCTTTACTCTTTGTTTTTACAATTGCATGGGTAGTTTTTGCGTTTGTAATTCTTATTAACACATACTTGATAACACGCGAATTAAGAATTCTTCAAAACGGCGTTAAAAAGATTTCCACCGGCGAGTTCGGATATAAAATTGAAGGTCAGGATGTTTCAACAGAAGTTGAAGAACTTTTTAACGAATTTAATGACATGTCAAACAGACTTCATTTGTATGAAGAGCAAAACATTGAACAATTGACGCTTGAAAAAAATAAGCTGGAAGCTGTTTTAATGAGCATTGCAAACGGCGTTGTAGTATGTGACAACAATGATCAGGTTGTTTTAGTCAACAATCATGCGCAAAAGCTGCTTGAAGTAAGTGAAGAACAGCTTTTAAATACTGAAATTCAGCAATATGTGGACACTGACGGCAACTTCTGTTTTAAAGATAAAATTGAACAGTTTAAGGATACTCCGCTTGAAATTATTGAGTCAAAACCAATTGAATTTAATATTACGATTGACAAACGAATAATCAAATCCGTAATTTCACCTATGTTTACCAGAAATAAAGATTATGTGGGATATATTATTGTTTTGATTGACGTAACTAAAGAAACGGAAATGGAGCAAATGAGAACGCATTTTATTTCCAACGTTTCTCACGAATTGCGCACGCCTGTCACTGTTTTAAGAAGTTACATTGACACACTCTACAACTACGGAAACGAGTTTGATTATGAGACGCAAAAAGAATTTATCGGAACAATAAATCAGGAAATTATTCGTCTAAACCGCATGGTGAATGATATTCTCGACTTTTCAAAACTTGAAGCAAATGCTCAGCTTGAAAAAGAACCGGTTAATATAGCAAAACTCATTGAAGACGGTGTAAACCAGGTTTCTGTTTTAACTCAGGAACACAACATCAAGGTTGAAATATCAAAAGAAAATGAAATTCCTGATATTGAATTAAACTATGACAGTATTGAAAGAGCTTTTATAAACTATATGTCAAATGCGATAAAATATTCGCCTGAAAACGGAACAATTAAGGTTAAATTATCCTACAATAAAGACAATGATGAGGTTGAAGTTACCGTAACAGATCAGGGATGCGGAATTTCGCCGGAACATCAGAAAAAGATTTTTGACAGATTTTACCGTGTAGAAAACAACACTCATACAATAAAAGGAACAGGATTGGGGCTTAATCTTGTAAAAACAACTATTGAAAAACACCATGGCGGCAGAGTTTTTGTGCAATCTGAAGAGGGCAAAGGTTCAACTTTCGGCTTTGTTCTGCCTGTCAAAGCCTGCACATCCACAGAAGATCTAACCATTTGTTAACTCTTTAAACGGTATTTTATGGACAGCATTGATTTAAAAGAATTAAGAATAATCAGTTATATTGCATTAATTATACTTATATTAATGATAGTAAATTCTTTTCTCGGCGACATAACATTCCGCATTAAATATATAAATGCAAAGGTTACGCAGACGGCAAACAGAATACCGAATCCCAAAACCGATTTTCCTGTACAAAATACAAGAAAAGAAGAAGAGCAGGAATTCATAAAATACTATACGCAAAAAAGAGATATTTATGCGCTGAAAACAATGGCCGATTATTCCATAAGCGGACTTGTTGTTGCAACAAACACAAACTTCTTTTTGAGAGACGTATTAAGAACGCAGTTTGATGAAGTTTGTCTGATGGATATAGGTCTTGTCTGGGGAGAAATTGCAGACAAGAGTTACGTAAAAAAACATTTACGTTTTAAATCAACAAAAACGCTCGGGCAGGCAAGACAACTTTCTGTATCGACACCTGATTATCAGGCAATGCCGCACAAGTGGGGGTATGTAAGCAACCATATGTCACATACACATCTTATTCCCGGAAGCGTAAATGTAATGAGCGCTCTTTTGAAGATAAAAAAATATGATATTGTAAAACTTGACGGATATCTTGTTGATATTTACACAGACAAAGGTGAAGTCGTTGCCAAAACAAGTCTTTCCAGAGGCGACAATAATGCACAAAGCCGCGGTTACGGCGCATGTGAAGATTTGTATGTCACACAGGTTCAAATCGGAAATAAAATTTACAGATAATTAAGAGAACAAACCGTTAATCTTGTCAACAATATCCTGAGGATCAATTTCACCCGTAACTTTATTGATATCCTGAGCAATTTGATAAAGTTTAGCCGCTTCAATCTTGTCACCTGTAATTGTAATTGCACGCGCAAGATTAAAATGAGCAAGCGCATAATTGGGATTACACTCAATTGACTTTTTGAAAAGTTCAATTGCTTTTTTAACGCGGCCCAAATCATCAAGATAAATTACACCAAGATTGTTGTAGGCAATATCATAATTCGGATCATACTCAATTGCCATTTCATATTCTTTAATAGCTTCATCCAAATCGCCTTTCCCCCAGTATAAAAATCCTAAATTACAGTGAATTTTTGCGTTTTTGGGATCAAGATCCAGCGCATTTCTATAAACAGTAAGCGCATTTGCGTAATCTTCTTTGTCATAAAAAGCACTTCCTAAATTGATATAGATATCAATATCCTCCGGAGTCAGAAGATACGCACTCTGATAGGAACCGATTGCAGCATTAATATCGTTTTTAGATTCCTGATAAACAAAGCCTAATGTCTGATTTATAATACTTGTCCACTGTTTTCTGGGATTTAAAGTAATTGCAGTTTGAAAATGCGAAATTGCACCTTCAATGTCGCCTTTTATGTATAAAATATTTGCAAGGTTGGAGTGGACATCCGGCATATTAGGCATAATCTGAATTAATTTTTGATAAATATCAATAGCACTGTCATAATCTCCAAGTTCTTCATATGCCTGACAAAGATGTCTGTATGCCTGAATATTTAAACTGTCAAGCCAGATTGCCATCTTGTACTCTGTTATTGCATCCTCAAATCTTCCGAGGCTTCTGTAAATATCGCCGAGCAGACAGTACAAAGGCACAAATCCCGGGGCTTTTTCAATTGCATTGATATAAATATCAATTGCCGTATCAACGCCTTTTGCATGAACCATGTAAAACCCTTTGGTCAATATCGGAAAGAATTTAAAGTATGAAATTGTTCTTCCGACATTTTCAAGCGCCTGTAAATCAAAAGGCAGCGTCAAAAGTGACAATAAAAATTCAAACCATGATTTTAAAGTGTTTTTAAAAGATCTAAAGGATGAAAGTTTGTATAAATTTGACAACAGATAGTGCGCGCAGGAATTACTAAAAGGCTTATATTTTACAGCTTTTTTTGCATTAATTGAAGCCTCTAAAAATCTTGCTTTTTTAGTATAAGTTTCAGCCAGAAGGTAATAGGCTTTTGCAAATTTTTCATTTTTGGAAATAGCCATATCCAAATAATTTATAGCCTTATCCAAATCACCTTTATAAAAATGCGCTCTTCC
>CALVAS010000051.1 GCA_944325585.1 Candidatus Gastranaerophilales bacterium | reverse complement strand
TACTCACAAGAGCGGTTCACATGCTACTAGCACGGATGCTCTTGTGAGTCCATATAACATTATAAATGATAATTCCGAAAAAGTCAACCCAGTTAAGATGATAGTTCCGGCGCAGATTCTGCAAAGTCTTGAAGACTCAAATCAGCCGTCATTTTTGCTTGAGGGCAGTGTAGAGATGAATGTGGATAAAAACGGCAATCACATCTTCACCCCTCAGGAAATAGGCGAAATGATACCTGATGAATTTTACAGGAACCTTCCGATAATAGAGCAGCAGTTAAAAGGTGGTCTAATAAAACCGCAGGCACATCAGGTTGATTATTCCGGCTACGTAAATCCAGTGACAGGAGACGGAAAAATCTTCTCCAGAGAAGCAATTTCACAAATGACAGGGGATGAATACACCGGCAATGAGTCAGCAATAATGGCGCAGTTAAAAAGTATCGGGATACCATATGACTCAGACCTAGAACTTGCAAGTATGCGGGGCGGTTTAGTGTATGTAAGACCTTACACCAGAGAGGACGGCACGGAAGTTCGAGGTTACTGGCGTTCTGCTCCGATGGTATAACAAAAAAGCAGGTTTAAGCCTGCTTTTTATTTTATCTATCCTGAAATTCAACGGGAACACTTGATGAAGCCCCGATGGCATACAAGAATGCGGAGGAAATAATTCAGACAATTTCGCCGACGGTGGAGATTATTGACCATCTCGAGCCTCTGTATAACTTCAAGGCAGGGTAATTTGCTTGAGATTAAATAAATTGTGCGATTATCTGTATCGTGTTTTTACGCAGGGGCAAGAGAATTCTTCGCAATATTTGCGGAGATTTTACAAAATTTTCTCCGCATTTTGTATTTACTATGATTGCAGGTTAATGATTTTATTTTAATTTTATTGAGTTTAAAAACTGCTTCACTGCACAAATATTACACAAAACGCTAAAAAGTCATCAAATTTTGGCAATAAAAAAGAGGGCTGAAAACCAGTCCTCTCTTTTATCTGGGCCGCAGTGGACTCGAACCACCGACCTCACCCTTATCAGGGGTGCGCTCTAACCACCTGAGCTAGCAGCCCGTAACTTTATTTAATTTTCATTAATTCTTTGGCTGAATTACAACCGCTTTATCGAAATACTATCTGTTTGTTATTCCGTTTTAGGGGGTTGTCGGATTCCCCCGAAATTTGCAGGGATAACAGATTTCATCCGCAAGAATTAATTTACTATAAACAATTTTTAAAATCATCCCCTTTTATTCTGTCAGATTATTAACAAGTGTTACAAATTTTTTTATTATTGAATTTTTACCGTCTTAATGCCGTTAATATATTTGGATACTAACTTCACACGACAAGGATTTTTAGATGATTGTACTTGATACTGATTTAACAACGCTTTTAAGTAAGTTAAATATCAGCCAGACCAAAATGGTTGAGATGTATTCAATGATGACAGTCGACGAGATTGTTGAAGCCGAAGCGGCGCAGGGCAATCAGGCTGCGGTACAGTTTGCTGCTGAATTGTTCACCAGCGTCGATAAACTTGTCGAAATATTTAAACTTGCTGATCCGAATAACAAATTTTTAATACTCAGTACAATGACAGCGGATAAATTACAAAAATTTCTTCCCTTAATGGAAGAGGAAGACCTTTTACAGGGATTTTATTATTTTACGGAAGACAAACTTCTTGCAATGCTCAAAGAACTTCCGCCGGAACAGCTCGTAAATACCGTTTTCCAAATGTTTTCGGAAGAAGAAGTGGTTCAGTTAATGCCTAATGATGAATTGGATAAATTCCTGACAAGTACCGAACTTGATAAAGATATTGTTTTAAAGCATATGAAATCAATTCCTGCAGAGTATCTTTCACAGCTTGTGCAAAAAGTTACAGGACAGGAGGCGCAATCTGATAATAATATTGATCTGGTCAATCAAATCGGAGAGTTTAATCCTTTGCAATACAAAGATGCGCTTACGTCTCTTCAGCCGACGCAAAAGCAGCAATTAACACTTTCTCTGGCGCATGAGCATCCCGAATTATACCAGCTTTTCAGTCCTGAAGCATATACAAATATGATTCATGCACAAAAGCAAAAACCGGATATTGTAAAGGCAATGGCAGTTATAGAACCGGAAGAAAAAATTAAAATGCTGGAAGAATTGCCGAATGATCTTTTGTCTGTTGTGATAACTCAAATTGACGCAAGAGTTTTTGCTGATACCTTAATCAATCGTTTTCCGGAAGTGCTTGCTGAGATCATTGCAAGCTGATTATACTGGTGGGGTAGGTAGCCTGTCGATTGACAAAAATATAGTACTATAGTATTATATATGTACTTTGAAAAATTATAGGGATTAAGGTATTTGTGATTAGCACAAATTATAAAACGGCAAATATTATTTTAACTGACCGTCAAAAAGAGGTCTTAAAACTTCTTGCGGACGGCTTTGAAGATAAATATATTGCTGAAAATTTAGGAATCAGTGTCCATACCGTTCGTGCATTTGTTCATAAGATTATTATTAAATTAGAGGCAAAAAACAGGGTTCATGCGGTTTGCAAGGCATTAAGAACGGGTATTATCAAGTAGCAGATTTTTCGCAAATTACATCATATGCGAGTTTTAAAGCCTTTTCCGTAAATAAATATTTCATCAGTTTTCTCGGGATGAATGATTTTAGAACAAATTTTTTAACAACAATTTGCCCCTTGTATTTAACTGAAACAAAGACTGTTCCGACGGGTTTTTCTTTTGTACCGCCGTCAGGGCCTGCAATTCCGGTTGTACATATGGCAACATCGCAGTTTGAGAGTTGTTGAAGCCCTTCTGCCATTGCCCGGGCGCATTCCTCACTTACAGCGCCGTAGTTGTCCAGAATTTCCTTTGAAACGCCCAGATACTTATGTTTTGCGTCGTTTGCATAGGTTATGTGGCTTTCATATAAATAAACGGAACTTCCCGCAACATCTGTAAGTCTTGATGCCAGAAGCCCGCCTGTACAGCTTTCTGCAGTTGCAGCAATCAACTTCTTCTCTTTTAAAATTTTAGCCAGTTTATTCAGGTTTCTCTCAAACATCATAAAGCTACTCTAAACCTGCCTTAAAAAAATGTCAACTCGCAAGAAGTTAAATTTTTTTTACATGATGTTTCAATTTAAATTCCTCCTTACTATCATGAAAGAAAGGGGAGGAAAAAGCATGGCTTTTACAAAAGAAAAAACTACACAAAGTAATAATAAAGATTTACACCTGATTCCGCAGAATACCGAAGCGGAAGAGGCGGTTCTGGGCGCGATTCTTGTAAACCCTGTAGTAATTACAAAAGTTGTTGAGGGATTGAAACCGGAAAGTTTTTACAAACCTGCGCACCGGTATATTTATGAAGCCATGCTCCAGTTGTTCAACTCTAACGAAAGAATTGATATTGTGTCAGTTTCCAATGTACTTGATTACAGTTCAAAACTAGAAACAGTCGGCGGCAGACCGTTTATCAATGATTTGGCTCTTAATGCAATCAGCACGGCAAATATTGAGTATTATGCAAAGATTATTCAGGAAAAAGCGATAAAAAGAGCACTGATAAACGCGGGCAGTGAAATAGTATCTTTTGGATACGATGTCAATCCCATTGACCAGTCGCTTGATCAGGCTGAAAAATTGATTTTCGATATAGCTTCCAAAAAAGCCACAACCGACCTTGTTCATGTCAAAGATCTGGTATTAAACACGTATGAAAAGATTGAATATCGTTACGAGCATAAGGATGAACTTATCGGGGTTCCGACAAATTTTTACGAACTTGATACTATGACCAGCGGGCTGCAAAAGTCTGATTTGATAATTCTTGCTGCGCGTCCTTCAATGGGGAAAACGGCATTTGCACTTAATATTGCGCAGAATGTCGCGATTAAAGCCAAAACACCTGTTGCGATATTCTCTCTTGAAATGTCAAAGGAACAGCTTGTTCAACGTATGCTTTGTTCCGAGGCGGAAGTTGACACGCAAAGACTTAAAACAGGTCATATGCAGAGCAAGGATTGGGAAAAACTTGCTGATGCAATGAATTCGTTTGCACAGGCGCCGATTTACATTGATGATACGTCAGGATGTACGCTGACTGATGTCCGCGCAAAATGCAGACGTTTAAAAATGGAAGAAAAGAATCTCGGACTTGTTGTAATTGATTATCTTCAATTGATGGAAAGTTCCGGAAGAGAAGATCGTATGCAGCAGATTTCCGCGATTTCCAGAGGTTTGAAAACTCTTGCTAGGGAACTTGATGTACCTGTAATTGCGCTTTCACAGCTTTCGCGTGCCGTTGAATCCAGAACAGACAAGCGTCCGATGCTTTCTGACCTTCGTGAATCCGGTGCAATCGAGCAGGATGCCGATATCGTAATGTTTATTTACCGTGATGAATACTACAGAAAGGCCGAAGGCGAGGAAGATGAGGCGATAAAAGCCGCGAACAAAGGTGAATCCGAAATTATTATTGCAAAACACAGAAACGGTCCTGTCGGAACCGTAAAATTACTGTTTCAAGGAAATATTACCAAGTTTAAAAACCCGATTAAGACGGACGCGTTTTAATTGCATTTAAGCTGATTTTTTCGGGAAATTATAATAATTTAAAATAGCGCTTACGTATTTGTCTTATTTTTGTAACATTCAAGTCTGTATAAATTGATAACTCTATAAAAACAGTTATGTTTGTGATATGTTTAAAAAGGTGATTAGGGAGAGGAATTAAGTCAAATGTATAAATTAGCCGCTTTAATAAAGAAACATCCCGAAATATCAACAATTTTGGGTTTATTATTTGTGTTTTACTTTGTATTTTTTCATAATCTCGGCAATTATCCGCTTATGGATGTCGATGAAACAAGATATGTAGGTATTGCAAGAGAAATGTTCCGCAGTAAAGATTTTCTATCACTGTTTTTGAACGGAGATTTCTTTTTTGAAAAGCCTCCTCTGTACTTCTGGGGTGAATGTATTTCGTTCGGGTTGTTCGGAAAAGTAAATGAATTTACCGCGCGTTTCCCTGTTGCGTTTTACGGAATGCTCTCCTCTTTTCTTATCTATTTTACAGGCAAAAAAATTGTGTCAAGAAGTTTCGGTATAATTTCAGCTTTGCTGCTTGCAACAAGTATGGAATTTGTTATTCTTGCTAAATTCGCCATTCTTGATATTGTTCTTGCTTCATGTACAACATTTTCAATTATTTTCGGTTTTATGACTTATTTTTGTAAAGAAGAAAATAAACAATATTTCTGGTGGCTGTTTTATATATTTTCCGGACTTGCCGTTATGGCAAAAGGTATTCCCGGATTTGTGGTTCCGTTCGGAACAATGTTTTTCGTATCAATTGTCAGCAAAAGATTTAAAGAAATCTTTAAACCGCAATATTTTGTTGTCGGATTCCTTTTGTTTTTCCTGATAACTGTTCCGTGGCATGCAATAATGTTAAAAACACATGATCCGAGATTTTTTGACGAATATATAGTCAAACATCACCTTCAAAGATTTGTTAATTCTGATACTGTGGGACGCGACCAGCCGTTTATATTTATGTTTCTGACCTTTTTGTGGGGAATTCTTCCGTGGACATTTTCTGCGATTGCGGCAGCTGTTTGTAAAATTAAAGAAATGTTTGCAAAAGTTGTTTTCAAAAAAGAGGAAGTCAAAAACTTTGTTGAAACAATTGCAAAACTCAATATGTTTAAAGATTTTGATTATGACAAACTTTCAAACGCAGGCAAATTGCATCTTTTCAGCTGGATTGCGTTTTTGTTTATAATGCTTTTCTTTTCAGTGTCCAGCACAAAACTCGTAACTTATATTCTGCCGATATATCCTTTTTCGGCAATCATACTGGGCTTTGTCTGGAAAGATTACATAGAAAAGGGTATTTGCGAAAAAGGCATAAACTTTTCAGCGGCATTTTTCGGCGGCGCCTGCCTGATTGCAGGTTTTGCTACAATGTTTGAAAAATTTGTTCTTCCTGCACAAATTCATGAAGATTTTCTAGTAGTTAAGTGGTTTTGCATAATTCTTGTACTTGTTATGGGAATTGCAACCTTCATTTTACTTTACAGGAAAAATAGAGCAGGTTTGTTCGCTTCATATGTAGTATTTATGATGATTTTGTCCGGATGGGGATACAAACTGTTTTTTGAAATGGACTACAGATTCGGGCAAAACGACCTGATGAAAATGGCCAAAATGGCAAAAGATGACGGGTATAAACTTACTACCGTCGGGTTTAGTAAAAGATATTCGATATATTATTATTACGACGGTCAGGTTGATTTTATCGTCGGGGATGAATATGATGTATTGGATGAACTTTTCGAGGACAAAAATATGCGCGTAATTGTGCGAAAAGACGAGATGAAAATTTTGGAAGAGCAGCAAAAAGACTTTTCAATTGTGGAAAAAGGGCGTAAATATGTTCTTTTGAAAGGTAAAGATTAAGATTCGGGGCAGAATTTCTGCCCTGTTTTCGTATAATAAAAAGCGGTTATAAAAACCGCAGATAGTTATATATTAACATCAAGTAAATGTATATTATGAAGTTTTAAATTATTTTAATCGTGAAAGTTTTTGCAGCCTTCAATTACCGAGCCGGTTGCAAAATTATCAGGCATACAAAGTTTCAACAAAATTTCCAACATAATACTTATAACCTTGTGATGTCTTTTTCGAATATAAATAAGAAACCCTTAGCTTCTGCACTCCAAAAAGATAAACTTCCTACAGAAGTATAAAAATATTAGCATAAAACGGAAAAAAATTCAATACTAAATTTGTAACAATTGACAAAGGTTAATATATTTGTTATACTACTAATGTAGTAGGAATGTATCAGTCTGAATTTTTTTAAGAAAGGATTTTCATTCAGGTTTTTATTTAGATAATAATGTTATAGATTGTTATAATCATTTGGTTTTGCCATCTAAATGGCGTATTGTATTTGAATTTAATTCTTGTACAATATTTTAAGGAATGTTAATTTATAAAAAGTTTAAAGCAATAAATTAACATTACCGGTTTTAAAAAGTACAACGGATTGTAGAAGGTCATGGAAAAAAGTAAGCAGGTAACTGAAAATAATTTAAAGACTGCAAAGTCTAAAATTACCAATCCTTTGAGCGGCAATGTTTCAAATCCTATTGCCGACAACGGAATTGTTGCCAGAATAAACAATTTCAACGCTCAAAAGACAAACAACAGACTTTACAGCGGTTATGTGAGCAATACTTTTTCTAAAAAATCGGTTGATTTTATTGACTTTATCAACAAAGTCAATCAGGAATTAAAAGATAAAAAAAGCCAATCTGATATGTTTGGTGCACTCCATGACGTGTTTACCGAGAAATTGAACTGCATGTTCACTGCATTCGGAATTTTTCATGAAAAATCAAACTGTATAAATTTGAAACTTCAAAACAAATTCGGAAGCACATACTCCTCAAAAATATTCATGTCAGATGAATTCAATCCGGTTGTTGAAAGTTTCCGAACTTCATCAATAATTTCACGTGATAACAACAAGTTTTTAAATATTCCATACCTTCAGGATTCGTCATCTTTTATTCTTCCGCTGATTTCCGTAAACCGGTGTATCGGTGTAATGATTATCGGGATGGATGCAACAGAATCCGAAACTTCGCTGCTCTCATTTATTGCAAACTATGCGGCAATGTTTATTCACAACATTTATCTTCAGGAAAAAGCCAATAAATACGATAATACGGATACCTTGACTTCTTTATACAACCACCGCGGTTTTCAGGAAGTTTTGACCACGGAACTTCAGCGGGCAAAAGACCACAAAACTCATCTTTCAATAATAATGATGGATGTAAACAATATTTCAAAGATAAACCGTGAACTGGGGCATGCCAAAGGTGATGAAGTAATAAGGCTTCTTGCGGATAAGATTAAGCAAAATATAAGAAATAACGATAAAGCCGGACGTTACGGCGGTGATGAAATCGCAATTATTCTTCCGGATACAAACACAGCGGATGCCAAATATCTGGCAGAATATATTACATACACACTTTCCTGCTGTTTTGTGGATGATGTAGGGCCGGTAAAGGTTTCTGTCGGAATTTCTACATACCCTGACTGTACGGAAGATCAGGAAAAACTTCTTGTTCTTGCGGAGCAGGCAATGTATATTTCTCAGGCAAAAGGTTACAAAGAAGGTATGTCTGCAATTATAAGCAGCAGTGACTACAACTTCTGGAGCGATGACAGTCTCAGTTCGTTTGCGGAAGTTCTTGCCAAACGCCATGCGCAAATGGGTATAAATTTTGAAGAAGAACTTGTTCATAAATTCAATAATGAACAAATCAGTTCTCAAAATCACCTTATGGAAATGGTTACATCACTTGCGGGCGCAATTGATGCAAAAGACCCTTATACAAAAGGTCATTCAACATCAGTTTCAAGATATTCCGAAGCACTTGCACGCGCGATTAATCTTCCGGAAGACGAAGTTGAACGCATAAAACTGGGCGCATTGCTTCATGATGTGGGTAAAATCGGTATTCCCGAAAATGTTCTTAAAAAACCTTCTCATCTTTCAGATGACGAGTGGGAAATAATGAAACAACATCCGGTAATCGGTGCCGAGAAAGTTCTTGCGCCGAATGAAGCTCTGCGCGATTTGATTCCGATGGTGAAATACCACCACGAACATTATGACGGCTCAGGTTATCCCGAAAAACTTAAAGGTGAAGAAATCCCGCTTTCAGCAAGAATTGTTGCGGTTGCAGATGCTTTCCACGCTCTTATTTCCGACAGGCCTTACCGTAAAGGTTTGGGGGTTGAAAAAGCCTGCGAAATTCTTAAGATGGGTGCCGGAACCCAATGGGACAGCGATTTGGTAAGACAATTTATAACAATTGCACCGTCATTGTCAACAAGTATTTAGGATTGGCAAAAATTGAAGTTTATAGAAAACTATTACTTAATCACTTCAATAAACTCATAATCCCGCAAATACGGAAGATGCGCTTCGGTTATCAATTCTCCGGGCAAAAGAATCGCAATCCCCGGCGGGCATTCCGCAATAACTTCTGCTGCAATACGTCCGATTGCCTGTGATTTCGGAATAGTTTCCTTCGGCGCATAAAAGCTGTCCTGAAGATTCATCTTGATTATCGGCGTCAGCATCGGCATATGTTTTTTGTTTTCAAGATAGCAAATGTCTGAATAATTCGTTCTGTCAATCTTGTAAAGACAATCAACAAGATATTTGATGTCATTTCTTGAGTTACCAAGATTTGACAAAATCAAAAGCCCCGCATCAGACGCGCTTTCAACTTCAATATTAAAATCAATTTCCAAAATGGATTCCAAACGCTTTCCTGACAAACCGTCCGCTTTTATGAAAACTTTTGTAATATCTGTTTTGTAACCGAAATCAGGTTTCAAATGGTGAATATGTTCCATGTTGTCAATTTCGCGGCGTAAATATTTTGCGTTTTCGACCGCACGGTTAAGCTGGTTGCGTCCTCTCTGGCTTTCAAGGTTTGCGCGTGCGGCGTCAAGACTTGCAAGAAGAAGAAGCGACGGACTTGTTGTATGTAAAAGTTTTAAAGCCTTTTCAACAGCATCAACATCAAGCATTGAGTTTTCCGCGATATGAAGCATTGAGCTCTGGCTCATTGAACCGCCTGTTTTGTGAAGCGAATGAACAACAGCATCCGCGCCAAGCTGAAGGGCAGGGGTCGGAAGATGTTTGTTGAAGTTCCAAAGACACGCATGCGCTTCGTCAACAATAAGCGGAACATTGTATTTTTTACAGACCGCAGAAATTGATTTGATATCAGAAACAACACCCTCGTATGTCGGGTTTGTAATCCAAACCATAGAAACATCATCATGGAGTTTCAGTTGTTCCTCAACGCTTTCGGGGCTGATGTTTCCCCAGATTCCCCAGTCTTCAAACCGTTCGGGGATAAGCCACAGAGGTTCAGCGCCTGAAATAATCATTCCTGTTAAAACAGAGCGGTGACAGTTGCGGTTGGTTAAAATTCTTTGTCCTTTCTTTGTTAAACCCATTGCAAGTGCAAGGTTGCCGGCAGTTGAGCCGTTTAAGAGAAAGAAAGTTCTTTTTGCGCCGAATGCTTTTGCGGCAAGTTCCTGCGCTTCTTTTATCGGGCCGGTTGCAGGATGAAGTGTTCCGAGATTGTCAAATTCATCGGTCGTGTCAATCATAAGCGCTTTTTTACCGATAAGTTTGCGAAAATCAGGAAGAGTTCCGTTGCCTTTGGTGTGCCCTGGAATATGAAATTGATAAGTGGGGTTTTCATACGCTTTTTTAAGAGCATCTACAATCGGGGCTTTTATTTTAACCGCATTTTTAGGGGCTGCGGTTTTTATTTTTTGTGTTACATCTGTCATATTTATAATATACAATAAAAAAACTATGAATTTCAATATGTTTTATGGTATAATTAATATTTGTGAACAAGATTTTGCGAATAGCACTGATATTAGTATGTTTGACCTCCTTAAGCAGTTCATTTGCCTTTGGCAGAACATCAAAAAAAGCCCCGGATGAGGATGTCATAATTCTTGATGTAACAAAAAATGAAGGTTTTCCTGAAACTCCTGGCAAGTCCAAAAAATCGCATTCAGGTTTGATGGAAAAAATTAAAAATTATGATGCAAAGGATGTTGAAAATGATACGGTTAACGACAACGTGGATGTTGAGTTTTCAATATTTGACAACCTGATTGATAAGGACAAGACTTCTGATCATCCGTTCAAAATAGAGGAGGAATCGCTTTTCGGGCGGATTTACAACAAAAAACTTGAAAGAACTTCAATCCCTTCATATCTTTTGCAGGATGAGCTGACTTTCCAGTATAAAAAAGGCCCGATTGATAAAGTGCAATTTTACGGTGCTTTTCAGGGCAATTTCAACGGACTGTTTGCGGGAAGCGATTATGATACAACATATGATTTGAATATTTTTGAAGCCGGTGTTGCAGGGGATTTTAAGGATAAAAATACTGACTTCAAATTACAATTTAACTTTAAGCCTGTGGAAGGGCAGAACTTTTTTCAAGGGTTTATAACTGATGCCTACATTATGAATACGGCAATTCCGCATCATAAGATTATTGTCGGAAACTCGCGGAATCAGGTGGGCGTTGACGGCGGCGCAAGCTCTTATACACTTCCTTTTGCAGCGCGTTCGCAAATCGCAAGAAATTTCGGTAACACACGTGCGCTCGGTGTCCGTGTTGTCGGAAATTATTCTTTAATGGACTACAGTTTGGCTTTAAACAGTTCGGACAGATTTTTTCATGAATTTTTTGCAGGCCCCGAATTTACGGGCTGGGTAAACTTTAAACCGCTCGGCAAAACGGACGGACGTTACGGAAATCTGGTTCTCGGAACAGGTTTGAACGCAGGGCACAGAGACGAAAATTACACTGTCGGCGGTGCTTATATCGGATATTCCTACAAAAAATTCGCGGCAAACGCTGAATATGCAATTGCGGACGGATATAACGGTCGTAATTTCAGTACAAATAAAGCAACCGGCTTTTATACAACAGTTTCCTACCGTCTTACCCAAAAGCTGCATGTTCTTGCCCGTTTTGACCAGTTTGACCCGAACCGCGACATAAGTGACGATTTGAGACGGGAATATACGGCGGGTTTAAATTATTTTATTAAAGGTCAGGCTCTAAGGCTTATTCTTAATTATGTTTTCTGTGATAACGAAAACGCAGAAGACAGCCACAGAATTATTTTAGGCACCCAGATACTGCTCTGATTTATCATCCCCATGTTGCATAAATTTGGATTATACGGTATAATATGTGAAATAAGGAGAATTTAGCAATAGATTTTTCTTTAAATGTACAAAATCAGGAGAACAACAATGTACCAAGACGAAACTTTAGTATGTGAAGACTGCGGAGCAGAATTTGTCTTCACGGCAGGTGAACAGGAATTTTATGCGGAAAAAGGGCTTGTGAACAAACCCAAAAGATGTCCGGCTTGCCGTAAAACCCGCAGACAGAACAACAGAAGAAGAGGACCGAGAAAAATGTACGATGCCGTATGTTCTAAATGCGGTGCACAAACTCAGGTTCCTTTCAAACCTATCGAAGGTAAAGAAGTCTATTGCAAAGATTGTTTTACAG
>CALVAS010000050.1 GCA_944325585.1 Candidatus Gastranaerophilales bacterium | reverse complement strand
ATCATCGGGAATCCTGCTAAGATACCGCCTTCAAGAGCTTCTTCCATACCTTTTCTTGCAGGTTCAATGTATTCTCTCGGGATTGCACCACCGACGATTTTGTTTTCAAATACGAATCCTGCGTTTTCTTCAGCAGGTGAAATTTTAACTTTAACGTGTCCGTATTGACCTTTACCACCTGACTGACGGATAAATTTAGAATCCTGATCAGCAGTTCCGCGGATAGTTTCACGGTATGCAACCTGCGGTTTACCAATGTTAGCTTCAACTTTGAATTCTCTTAACATACGGTCAACGATAATATCAAGGTGAAGTTCGCCCATACCTGAGATGATTGTTTGTCCGGTTTCTGTATCAGATTTAACACGGAATGACGGATCTTCTTCAGCGAGTTTTTGAAGAGCGATACCCATTTTATCCTGATCGGCTTTAGTTTTCGGCTCTATTGCAACTGAAATAACCGGTTCAGGGAATGTCATTTTTTCAAGGATAATCGGAGCTTTTTCATCGCACAAAGTGTCGCCGGTAGTTGTATCTTTCAAACCAACTGCAGCGCAGATGTCGCCTGCGTAAACTTCTGTTTCTTCAAGTCTTTGATCAGCGTACATACGAACCAATCTTGCAATACGTTCTTTTTTGCCGTTTGTAGCGTTAAGAACATATGAGCCTGAAGTAATTACGCCTGAGTAAACTCTCAAGAATGTCAAACGACCTACATAAGGGTCTGTCATAACTTTGAAAGCAAGTGCTGAGAACGGTTCTGAGTCAGAAGAATGTCTTTCTGTTTTAGATCCGTCTTCAAGTTCGCCTTCAATAGCTTTTACATCAACCGGTGACGGCATATAGTAAACTACGTTGTCAAGAAGAAGCTGAACACCTTTGTTTTTGAAAGCTGTTCCGCAGCATACCGGAACGATTTTGTTTTCGCAAACAGCTTTTCTTAAACCTGCTCTCAATTCGTCAACTGTGATTGATTCAGGATCTTCAAAGAATTTTTCCATCAAAGCATCATCTTCTGATGCGATAGCTTCAACCATTGCATCTCTGTATTCTTTTGCTTTGTCAGCCAGTTCAGCCGGAATTTCTTCTTCTCTGATATCTGTACCAAGGTCGTTTGTATAAACTTCAGCCTTCATTGTCATCAAATCAATCAGACCTGTGAATTTGTCTTCAGCACCAATCGGAAGCTGAATTGGAACAGCGTTTGCGCCGAGTCTTGTTTTGATTTGTTCAACAACTCTGAAGAAATCTGCACCTGTTCTGTCCATTTTGTTTACGAAAACCATTCTCGGAACTTCGTAACGGTTAGCCTGTCTCCAAACTGTTTCTGATTGAGATTGAACACCGCCTACCGCACAGAATACGGCAACAACACCGTCCAATACACGGAGTGAACGTTCAACTTCAATTGTAAAGTCAACGTGTCCGGGGGTGTCGATAATGTTAATCTGGTGTCCTTTCCATTCAGCAGTTACAGCAGCTGATTGAATTGTAATACCTCTTTCACGTTCTTGTTCCATAAAGTCGGTTACTGCAGCACCGTCGTGAACTTCACCGATTTTGTGAGTTTTACCGGTGTAGAACAAGATACGCTCTGTTGTAGTGGTTTTGCCGGCATCAATGTGTGCGGCAATACCAATGTTTCTGATTTTTTCCAATGGAGTTTTTCTTGCCATTTTGTTTTTTCCTTTTTATATTATTGTGTACTTCTGCTATTTTATATTTAGCCTCATTAAAATTATCTCACAAACATGATTGTTGGCAAGAATTCTATTAATCTGTCGTAACATAAATAATTTACAATTACTTTCTTTTGGTATAATATTCTGGGTATAGAGATTAAATTTAAAAGGACAAAAGAGGGAAATAAAAAATGCAGGTATCATTAAACTGGTTAAATGAATTTGTTGATTTGTCAGATATAGAAGTCGAACAAATAGCACACGAACTTACAATGAGCGGACTGGAAGTTGAAGCGGTTGAAGAAGTTAAGCCTAAATTTACAAACATTAAAACCGTTAAAATTGAAAAAATCGACAACCATCCGAATTCCGATCACCTTCACCTTGTAACCGTAAACACTGGTTCAGGATTGAAAACGGTTGTCTGCGGTGCGCAGAATATTAAAGAAGGACAGATTGTGCCTTACGCAAGTGTCGGAAGTCAGGTTCTGGACAGAAAAACCGGTGAAATGTTTACTTTGACTCCCGCCGTTATCAGAGGTGTTGAATCTCAGGGTATGCTTTGCTCTGACGATGAACTCGGTGTTGCGGAAAGAGGTTATCAGGAAGAAGACGGTATTTTGATACTTAACAGAATTTTCCCGTCAGTCAAAATCGGTGAAAACGTTGAAGATGTTCTCGGTTTTGAAAAGGATTACATATTGGATGTTGCGCCCACTGCAAACAGAGGCGATCAAATGTCCGTTATCGGTGTTGCAAGAGAATTGAGTGCAATCTTCAACAAACCTCTTAAAATAAACAAAATCGAATGTACAAGAGATCTTTCAACCGACAAATTTAAAGTTGAAATTATAGATGAAGATGTTTGTAAATACTATTCTCTCGGCATTTTGAAAAACATTAAAATCAAGCCGTCGCCGGATTGGATGCAAAAAAGACTGATTGCATCAGGTGTACGTGCCATCAATAACGTTGTAGACATTACAAACTATGTAATGCTTGAATACGGCACACCATTCCACGCTTTTGACCTGAACAAACTTGACGGATACCTTTGCATAAGACGCGCAAAAGAAGGCGAAACTATCGTAACACTTGACGGAGTTGAAAGAAACCTTACACATGACAGCGTATTGATTGCCGACAGAAATAAAGGGGTTTGTATTGCAGGTGTTTTCGGCGGAGAAAACTCAGAAATCGACGACAACACAACCGCAATTGCGCTTGAAGCGGCATATTTCCCGCCTGCAAGCAACCGCAAAAACTCTCACAGCGTAGGCTACAAAAGCGAAGCCTGCTCCAGATTTGAACGAGGTGTTGATATTGAGGCAATAAAACCTGCTCTGATGCGTGCAATGCAGTTGATGGCAGAACTTGCCGATGCTCAAATTGAAGGGGTTGTCGAAGCCGGCAGAAACAAACTTGAACCGATTGAAATAACTTTAAGATACAACCAGTTGAAGAGAATGCTTGGTGTTGAAATTGCGCCTGAAAGATGCATCAATATTCTTGAAAATCTCGGTTTCAAAAAGCTCGGCGGAAACGAGATTGCGGCAAAATTTCTCGTACCTTCGTTCCGCGCATATGACGTAACCCGTGAGATTGATTTGATTGAAGAAATCGCAAGAATAAACGGTTACGACAAAATTACGCCGACTCTTCCGCAAAAGGTTCAGCTTCCGGAAATCACAATTGAGGAAAAGATTACGGCAAAAGTTCACAGTATTATGCAAAGTTGCGGGCTTAATGAAATCGTAACAAGTTCTTTAATCGGCAAACCGTTATTAGACAGGTTTATGATTCCATTCGACGAAGATAAGGCCGTTTATGTTCAAAATGCAGCAAGCGAAGATTACACAATGCTCCGCCAAACTCTGGCCGCAAGCGTTTTGAACGTTATGAAATCCAATTTTGACAACGGACAGAAAAACATCTGGAATTACGAAATCGGAAAAACTTACTACAAAATTTCTGATGCCGATGAAAAATCTTCAGGCGTAAAAGAAACTCAAACTCTTGAAGGTATAATCACAGGTGACATTCAAAATTCACTCTGGCAGAAAACCGGTGAAATTGATTTTTATACAGTTAAAGGTATTATGGAAAAACTTTTTGAAGAATTGGAAATTTCAAAACGCATAAAACTCCAGCCGCTTGAAAAAACAGAACTTGCCAAAACGCACGCAATTCTTCATCCGTACAAAACAGCCGTAATTATGCTTCTTGGCAAAACTCCGACTGCAATCGGCTATTTCGGACAAATTCATCCGATTTTGAAAGACAAACTTAAATTAAATCAGGATGCGTTTATATTTAAACTCAATCTTGATGAAGTAATTTCAATAATTAAAGAAAGAGTTCCGAGATACAAAAAACTTCCGCAGTTTCCGGAAGTCCGCCGTGATCTGGCATTTGTAATTAATCAAAACGTAACTTTTGATGATATTCAAAAAGTTATCAAAGGTTCAATTCAACAGAATATATTTAAAGGCAGCGAAGTCTTTGACGTTTATCAGGGCGAACACATTCAGGACGGTTACAAAAGCGTTGCATTTAGAATTAAAATGCAGGATGAAAACGCCACTCTGACTGATGAAATTATTGACAAACAGATGAACTCGGTTCGCGATAAACTCAAAAAAACTTACGCTGATATAAGTTTCAGGGAATAATTTATGATTAAAAAATTTATAATATTATTTTGTTTAACAGTGCTTACGTCTTTGCCCTCTTTTTGCAAAGACGTAATTCCTACATACAGCACCACGCTTCATACAAAAACTTACGGCTTCTATCAGGTTTCAAAACTGATAGTGCTACACGAATCGCCTGACGAAAATTCCAAAATCGTGCAGACTATAAGCTGGACAAAAGACAAAATTATGCCGGAAAACACAAATTATGAGGATGTTTTTTCGCTTTTTATCGGCTCAAAAGAGCTTGCCCTGATGGCGGTTGAGGATGAAACAGAGGATTGGGTTAAACTGATTTATGACAACAAAAATAATAAAAGCGGCTGGATGAAAAAAGATGACCCGTATA
The DNA here is from genome assembly GCA_944325585.1 of Candidatus Gastranaerophilales bacterium. Taxonomy (GTDB): domain Bacteria; phylum Cyanobacteriota; class Vampirovibrionia; order Gastranaerophilales; family Gastranaerophilaceae; genus Scatenecus. The sequence continues at coordinate 8,194 of CALVAS010000050.1, read as the reverse complement.
AATTTATGACCTGGATTAATTTTTATAATGCATACGGCAGAAAATACGGGCTTAAAATTTTAAAAGACGCACCGGAAGGAATTGAGGCACTTCATTCACAGCCGGAAGACAAATCTCAGGTCGTTGCCCGCATAAATCATGCCGAATACATTAAATTGAATGTAATTCGCGGAAACTGGGCGCTTGTAACCGTAGTTGACCTTGACAGAACGCCCAAAACAGGCTACATTCGCTGGAGAAGCGACGACGGGATTAAATACCTGTTTCCTGCAATAAATTAGAAAAATCTTTTGGTTGTGACTGTCAATACTGGAATCACTCTGAACAGATAATATATTGAATAATTTTCCCAGTTTTTAATACGCAAAATAGGAATACCGAAGAGTTTTATGACTTTTGCCGTTTGCGGATAATATTTTGCAAGATTTACATTAATCTTATTTTTTATAACATAATCAATAGTTTTTAAAACTTCACTCTTAAAATCAAGTCTCTTTTGTGGAGAATCCGTATTTACCGTTGACAAAGGATTTAATCTGTAATGATAGAAAACTCCCGGAACCGTAACCAGCCTTCCGGATTCATGAAGAATTCTGTGGCTGAACATCATATCTTCATAGCATCTGCCAGGCTCAAATTCCAGCTTTAATTTTTCAAATAGCTCCCTTTTATAGATTTTGTTCCAAACATATGCAACTTTTGTCACTTTTGTAATTTTATATTTGTCTGTAGTTTTTGTATAAACTTTTGAATGTTTGAAAGATATATCAACAAAATCAAATTCACCGTCGGTTTTGTTCCATATAATTCCGCCGGCTGCAATATCACAGTTATTTTGAACCGCAGCTTCATAAAGATGTTTAAAAAAGTTTAAATCAACCCAGTCATCAGAATCTACAAATCCGATATATTCACCTTTTGCAATTTTTAAAGCATTATTTCGGGCAACACTCTGTCCCTGATTAGCTTGATCAATAATCACAATTCTGGAATCTTTATCCGCATATTCTTTCAAAATATTTAGAGAATCATCAGTCGAACCATCGTTCACACAAATAATTTCAATATCTTTTAACGTCTGCCCCGTTAAACTGTCAAGGCATGTTCTTAAATACTGTTCGACATTATAAACCGGCACTACAATTGAAACTTTTATCATCACAAGCCCTCTTAAAAAATCATTCTGAAATTAATTTTAACACAAAATTCTGTTTTAAAAACAATATTATTTCAGATTTTAAATCACGCTTAACAATTGATAAAAAACTCTCGACAAGCGGTTATGTTTGTAGTAGCATTTACTTACGCATTGAAATATAAGTAGTTAAAGGAGAATTTAAAATGCAAGTTATATTAAAAAAAGACGTTCAAAACCTCGGCGAAGCAGGTGACATCGTTAATGTAAAAGACGGCTATGCCAGAAACTTCCTTCTTCCGCAGGATGCCGCAGAAATTGCAACAGACGGTGCGTTAAAAAACAGAGAACAAAATCTTCAAAGAATTAAAGCTAAACAAGAAAAACTTCACAAAGAAGCTCTTGAAAAAGCTGAAAAACTTGAACAATTCGGCAAACTTGAACTTTCTGCAAAAGCAGGCGAATCAGGCAAATTGTTCGGTACAATTACAACTAAAAAACTTACTGAAGAACTTCTTGCAAAATCAGGAATTGAAGTTGACAGAAAAAATGTTACGCTTAATTCACCAATCAACAAAATCGGTGAATACACAATGACTATCAAATTGACTTCTAAAGTTAAATGTGAAGTTTCAGTTGTTGTAACAGCTTCAGAAGTTGTAAAAGAATCAGTTGTTGAAGAAGTTGAAGAAGAAACAACTGAAGAATAATTTGTATAATCCGGTTTGTGAGGGAATATCATTTTGGACAAAAAAAATAATTTGACACTGGAATGTACGGCAATAGGTTCACTTCCTCACACCAACGTGATTGATGCAATGGATTTAATCAAAAAGGATTTTCAAAATATTCCTTTTTGGCCGCAAATGGTTAAAATAAATAAAAATGAGGACATGATTTTCCAGTTTCTGGAAAAAATGCCCTCATTTTTTTCCGATGAAAACGGCATTTTTCTGGATATGGAATATGACGGCTTTTTTGAAGAATTGGAAAATTTCTTTAACGACTATGAAGAGATTGTTGAAAATATAACTTCGGAAAAACTTGATAAATACAAAATAACCAAGTCATTAGCCTTCAACGAATATAAAAATTTGATAAAGAAAAGCAAACCGCCTTTCGCAAAAGGTCAAATTGTCGGTCCTTTCACATTATCAACGTCGCTTTGCACAAAAGACGACAGCGCAGCAATATACGACGACACGTTACGGGAAATTATTGTAAAAACCTTAACACTTAAGGCTTTGTGGCAGATTAAAGAGATAAAATCAGCAAACCTTGCGACCGTTCCGATAATTTTTCTTGATGAACCTTCGCTTTCACAGCTTGGAACATCTGCATATATGAGTGTATCTGAAAACGAAGTAATTTCAATGCTATCAGAAATTATAGAAGTTATAAAACAAAACGGCGCAATCCCGGCAATTCACTGCTGCGGAAAGTGTGACTGGCGCCTTCCGTTAAAATCGGGAGTTGAAATAATAAATCTGGATGCATATTCATATTCCGAAAATTTAAGCCTGTTCAGCGGAGAATTAAAAGAGTTTTTAAACAGAAACGGCAAAATTGCCTGGGGAATAGTCCCGACACTCGACAAAACCGCGCTTGAAAAAGCTGATATTGAAAGTCTTATTAAAACATTTGAAACAGCCGTAAAATATTTGACTAAAAAAGGAATTGATGAGAAACTTGTTATAGAAAATTCCATAATAACGCCATCCTGCGGTGCCGGAGTTTTACCGGTGAATTTGGCCGAAAAAGCAATGGATTTGACACGGATGATATCGGAAAAGTTAAAGGAGAATTATAATTTTGACAACTAAACTTGCAATAACAGGCAAAAGCGGAAGCGGAAAAACTACAATAACAAAAGCATTTTTGAGAATATTTCAGGAATTATTTCCGGAAAAATCAATTCTTCTTTTTGACAACGATCTTGCAAGCGAACTCGGTCACAGTTTCGGACTTGATATTCGAAACACGATTTACGGTATCAGAAGCGGGAAACACGAATATAAAACAGGAATTCCGGAAGGTATGACAAAACAGGAATTTGTCGAATGGGCAATGGAAGACATTGTTGTACCTATCTGCGACAACGTGGACATTATTGTTTCATGGTTTGTCGGTTCAAAAGACTGCCGGTGCCCGATAACAGGCCAAATTAATGACGCTGTTCTAAAACTCATTGAGCGATATGACATTGTGATTTTTGACTGTGAATTTGATTTAAAATATCTGAATCAGCTTGTTGATACAGACATTGACACAACAATAATTGTCGCAAATCCGACGGATGAAAGTGCCCATCTTGCAAAAAGAATAGAAGAGTTCAGCGCAAAATATGCTGCGGGCGGCCAGCTCGGCGTTGTGATTAATAAGGTTGAAAATAATGAAATTGCATCAATTTACGGGCTGTTAAACAAATATCAGCTTGATGTTTTGGGTGTAATTCCATTTGATGAACACTTAAAAGAAAACTCTATTGCAAGAGACTCAAAAATTATTCAGGAAGCAATCAAACAATTTTATTTCAGATTGAATCTTCCGCAGATAAAGAATTGAGGTAAAATGACGGTAATTTTAGACGGAAAAAAACTGAGAGATAAAATTCTTGAAGAATTGAAAACAAGATTGGAAAAATTCAATAAAAAACCGACGCTTGTTGTAATTCTTACGGGAGACAATCCGGCAAGCAAAATTTACGTAAATAACAAGAAAAAAACTGCTGAAAAAATCGGGATTAATTCAATTGTTATAAATTATCCGGAAAATATTGATGAAAAAACACTTCTGGACAAAATCAAAGAACTTAATAATGACGAAAATGTGACAGCCGTTCTGGTTCAGCTTCCACTGCCTGCTCATATTAATAAAAATCATATTATAGATGCAATTTTGCCGAAAAAAGACGTTGACGGATTTACTCCTGAAAATTTCGGCAGACTTTTTGCGGGCGAGGAGCCTTATGTTTATCCATGCACGCCAAGGGGAATAATCCGGCTGTTAGACGAATATAAAATTCCGATTGAAGGCAAGCACGCGGTGATTGTCGGACGCTCAAATATCGTCGGAAAACCGCTTTCCCAAATGCTTTTAAACCGCAATGCTACAGTTACAATCTGCCACAGCCACACAAAAAACCTCGCTGATATAACAAAAACAGCAGATATTCTCATCTCTGCTGTAGGGGGAAAAATTATCGGAAAAAATATGTTAAAATCTGATTGTGTTGTTGTTGATGTGGGGATTTTTAAAGATGAAAACGGGAAAACCAGAGGAGATGTTGATTTTGAGAATGCGGCTCCCGTAACATCATATATTTCACCGGTTCCCGGCGGTGTCGGACCAATGACAATTGCCATGCTGATGTCAAACACCGTGGAACTTTTTGAAAAAAACTGTTTGTAATTTAAACCTAACCGCCGATTAAGTTCAAACTGCAGCTTGATTTAATGTTGTTTTGAACCATTGTCTTCATACTTGAAATTTCGTTATCAAGAAGCGAAATTTGTGTATCCAATGCATTCTGTCGTGTTGTCAAATATTCTTCCTGCTTTTGCAAAGTAATGTAATACGGATCCTGATCAATATCAGCATCAGTTCCCAGTTCTTCAGCCCGGTTGCCCATTTCCTTTGCAAGCCAGTTAGCCTGATTCATAATCAATGTCTGTTCAAACTGTAATTGGCTTTTTTGCAAAGTAAACAAGCTCTTTTGTGAATCAATTGCTAAAAAAGTCATATCGTCTCTCCTTATTTTATTTACTCTCTTATACATATAAAGTATTTTGAGAATTTCCGATTTCAGAGATGAGACTTTTTGTTACAATCCTTAACATTATAAAAAAGGCGCCGTTAAAAGCGCCTTTTCTCAAACATTCCGAAAACTCTTATCAGACAGGATTTTCAACTAACCTAACTTCTGTATTTGTTTATATAATTCAATTTGTTTTTCTGAAATATTTTTCGGAAGAACAATCTTTATCCTTGCATTAAGGTTTCCGTATCCTCCGCCTTTTTTCGGAAGTCCGAGTTCTTTAAGACGAAGCATTTGCCCTGATGAAGTTTTGGGTGGTATTTTTATGTTTATATTTCCATGAAGTGTTTTTATCTCTTTTTTAGTGCCCAAAACGGCTTCCGGCGGTGTAATTTCTATATCTTTTGTCAAATCATAGCCATCTGCCTGATATTCACTGTCATTTATATTTATAATCAGGTATAAATCACCTTTATTACCGTATTCGTCAGTCTTGCCTTCGCCTTTGACTCTTATCTTTTGCCCCTGTTTAACCTCCGGAGGAAGTTTAACCTTGATAGATTTTTGTTCGTTGATAATTCCCGTACCGCCGCAGGCTGAACAATATCCGCCGCCGGGCGGGCATTGATTACAGCGTTTCATATTGGAAAATTTTACTGTAATCGGTTTTTGGTCAAATATATCCTGCAAAGTTATATTCAGATTTTTTGTCATATCAAGATCTTCACTTTTGGTTTGCGTCTGACGTCTTGAAGTTCTTGAAGACTGAGCCTGTTGAGCACCGCCAAAATCAAAACTACTGAATCCGCCTGCATTTCTGCGTGAAGCGGCTCCGCCCATCATCATATCGCCGAATAAAGAGCTGAAAAAGTCGGAAAAGCCGCCAAGATCTTCACCGTTAAAGCTGAAACTTTGATAATTTCCGCCCTGACCGCCAAATCCGAATTGTTCAAATCCAGGAGGAGGCGTATAATTTTGGCCGCCCTGCCAGTTTGCACCAAGGCTGTCATATCTTTGACGCTTTGCTTTATCTGACAAAACTTCATATGCTTCGTTTATATCTTTAAATTTGCTTTCTGCCTCTTTTGTTTTATTAACATCAGGATGGTATTTACGCGCAAGTTTACGGTATGCGGACTTAATTTCAGAATCCGTTGCTTCGCGTTTTACACCCAATATTTCATAATAATCTTTGTATTCCATAGTTAAATTACCTCTATTCTAATGATAATACAAAACTTTGAGATTTTTTAATTAATTAATTATTTTTTAATATTAACAAATGTAAATCTCATTAACAAAAACATGGCAATTTTAAGATAAAAAAAAACTTTATATAGAAGTAAACACTTTGGGGAAAATTTAAAGGAGATTTAAACATGGGTGATTATGGAAACATTGGGATTAATGCAGGTTATGCGCGATTTGAAACAAGAGACTACGGAAAAGTCGGACTTGAAGGCTCTTTAAAAGGCGATTTTGCAAATGACAACATCGGTTACAAACTTTCAGGCAGCGCAGCGGGACTTATCGGAAGCGGACACGGTGTAAACGCCGGAGCATATGCCGGCGTGGAATTTGGCAAACAAAACTGTACACAGTTTAATTTAGGCGTGATGGCTGATTACACAAAAGCATTCGGGGATTCCGGCTATGAGGTGGCAAACATTTCAGGAAATACCGTAACTTACTCTACGGAAATTGATCCGAATCAATCTTTAAAAGCAGGTTTGGAACTCGGCTTTTCACGTAATCTTTGCTGTGATGAAGACAGAAAATTAAGCGTTTCACTGATGGGAGGCGCAGACTTTTATAACGAAGCAAAACTCAATGCTGACAAAGGACAAATCGAATACTCTAAAATGAATAAAATTAAACCTTTCATAGGTACAAGAGCAGAATACGCAAAAACAGTCAATGACAAAGGTCATCAGCTATATTTCAACGGCAAATGCTTCTTGAGCGATGGTTCAACGTACGGCGAAGCCGGAATCGGTTTTAGATTTTAATAATTAATTTAAATTGTACTTACAAACAAAAACAGGCGTCACAAAATTTGCGACGCCTGTTTCCCTATTTTTATCTTTTGATTAGAACATCAAACCTGCTTCTCTTGCAGCATCAGCCAATGCAGCTACACGACCGTGATAGAGGAAACCTCCGCGGTCAAATACAACACATTCAATGCCTTTTACTTTAGCTTTTTTAGCAATAGCAGCACCAACAACTTTAGCAGCTTCAATATTTCCGCCGTGTTTCAGTTGTTCTCTCAAATCTTTGTCATTTGAAGATGCTGATGCCAAAGTTACATGATTTTCATCATCTATCAATTGAGCATAAATATGTTTTGTACTTCTGTAAACTGCAAGTCTCGGGAATTCTGCAGTTCCTTCAACTTTAAGTCTGATTGTTTTGTGTCTTTTTTGAACTTTCGGTTTTCTAATTTCTTGTTTAATCATTGTTTTGTCTCCTTTCGCCCGAACCTTCTTGAAAACCGTATCAAGGGTTCATATTGGCTTTTCTGTTTTTGTATCAAGTACTAATTTCACTTTTGATTTATTTTAAGGCCTATTTTTTACCAGCTTTACCGGCTTTACGTCTGATGTATTCGCCTTCATATCTTACACCTTTGCCTTTGTAAACTTCAGGCGGACGTTTTGATCTGATAAATGCGGCAACATCACCAACTGTTTGTTTGTTTGAACCTTTAACAGTTATTTTTGTGTTTGCTTCAACTGAAAGTGTAATTCCTTCCGGCGGAACAACCACTACGGGGTGAGAATATCCCAATGCCATATTGAGGTTTTTGCCTTCCATATTTGCACGGTAACCTACACCCTGGATTTCAAGTTTCTTTTCAAAACCTTCTTTAACGCCGTGAACAGCATTTGCTACCAAAGTTCTGAACAAACCGTATAATGCATCGGTTTCTCTTGAATCGCCTACTTTTGATAAGATAATGTGATTATCTTCTACTTTAACTGCAATTTCAGGACGAACAGTAACTGATTCTGTTCCCAAAGGTCCTTTTGCAGTAACAACTTGTCCGTCAATTTTAATTTCTACGCCTGACGGAATTTCAATCGGTTTTTTACCAATACGTGACATAATTTTCTCCTTTTAGTATATTTCTACATCAGGTAAAATCTTAAAATATTTCGGCTTCTGACTTTACCTGCGGGCTTTTCTACCAATTACACCCGCTTTTTTACTCTAACATAGAGAAATTTCTTTGTAAATATCTTGTTAATATTCTTGAAGAAAAATCCTTTCTTACCTGAACTTTTTGGAAGATTGAGATT
>CALVAS010000049.1 GCA_944325585.1 Candidatus Gastranaerophilales bacterium | reverse complement strand
CCTGTTTTTGCGGATGAAGATTCTGTTCTGCCCTCTGAAACGGGTGTTGTGCAGGCAGTTGAAAGCATTTACAATGATGACGAAAACAGCCAGCAGGGCACAAAACAGGTTGTAACCGTAAAAGTACTGACCGGTGAATACAAAAATCAGCAAAAAGAAATCCTTAATTTTTTAACAGACAATCCTGCTTATGATATTCCGCTGAAAAAAGGGGATAAAGTTATTCTTCATCTGGAAGAAGATCCGACGGGCGGAATGAATTTTTTCATTGCTGATTTAAAAAGAGACTCAACAATTTTATGTTTTGCGGGATTTTTCGCACTTATGCTTCTTCTTATAGGACATAAAAAAGGATTTTTCAGTCTGGTTTCCATCGCCGCAACTGTCGGGTTAATATTTTTTGTCATGCTTCCGCTGATTTTAAACGGATTTTGTCCCATTGCTTCTGCAATTTTCACAGGAGCTTTAAGCACAATAATCACAATCTATCTTGTCGGAGGTTTCAATTCCAAAAGCACCTCTGCAATAATCGGTACAATGCTGAGCCTGATTTTTGCAGGCGGACTTTCTATGCTTGCTATATTTATGGCGCATTTAACCGGATTTGCAGGAGAAGAAACCGTATTTTTATACGGCGCACGCCCTGATTTGAATTTTCAGGGAATTTTGTCTGCATCAATGATTATTGCAGCACTCGGTGCGCTTATGGATACGTCTGTTTCAATTGCAAGTACAATCAATGAAATTTATGAGACTGATAATTCTCTTAGCGTAAAAGACCTTTTTAAATCAGGAATGAATGTTGGACGCGATATTATCGGCACAATGTCAAACACCTTGATTTTAGTTTATTTGGGAAGTGCTTTACCGCTTGTACTTCTGGCAAGCAACATTGATTTACAAAAATTCTTTAACCTTAATCAGGTTTCAACAGAAATTTTGTCTGCAATTACGGGAAGCATTGCAATTCTTGCCTGTGTACCGATTACGGCTCTAATTGCGGCCTATTTAATTAAGCGACAAAAACGTGAAAACGTTGAATTTAAGTTTTAACAGTTAAAATTTTTATATATAATTAGTTTATGGAAATATTTAAAGAACTGAGGAAAATACCGGAATTATCGCTTGCTCTGGGTTTTTTTGACGGAGTTCACAGAGGGCATCAGGCGGTTATAACGAATGCAGTGAACTTTGCAAAAGACAACAGTTTAAAATCTGCGGTAATAACTTTTCAAAATCACCCTTGCTGTTATTTTTACGGAGTCTGCCCCAAATACATTCTTACTCAGGAAATGCGGGAAAGAAAAATAGCGGAACTCGGTGTTGACTATTTGATCGAACTTGATTTTGAAAGTATTTCAGGATTGACTGAGGAGGAATACTTAAAAGACATTCTTATTAAATATTTTACACCGCACGCAATTACAACAGGATGGAACCATAATTTCGGATATAAAAAATCAGGAAACGTAAAATTTCTGGCACAAAATTCCGCAAAATTTGATTACAGGTATTTTGAAATACCGCCGCAAAAAGACAACTCAAAAATTATCAGCAGCACTCAAATCAGAAATTATCTTGCTGAAGGACGAATTAAAGAAGCGAATAAAATGCTCGGATATGAATTTTCAATATCAGGAGAGGTTGTAACGGGTCAACAACTAGGAAGAACAATCGGATTTAGGACCGCGAATCTTATTTATCCGTCTGAACTTATTGATTTGCCGTTCGGGGTTTACGAAACAGATGTAAAAATTAATTCAGAAACTTTTAAAGGGATTACGAATTTCGGAATTCGCCCGACAGTATCGAATTCAAAGCAGCATTCTCTTGAAACACATATTCTTGACTTTGAAAGAGATATTTACGGAAAAAATATTGAAATTAAGTTTATTAAAATGCTTAGAAAAGAAAAAAAATTTGCGTCTGTTGATGAGTTAAAAATGCAAATTCAAAAAGATATTAACCAAATTCTTTAAATTGCAAGAAGCGAAATAGTATGTTATAATAAATTATGAAAAACTCAAGGAGGAAAGCTATGAAAATGCAGACTATGAGAGGAATTGCGCCAGGGGGGGGGGGGCTGTAAAACACGCAAAACCCTTATAAACAGGCTGTTTCTCAACAATTTTACTAATACATTACCCGATATTTTATGTTTTTCTATTAAAGCACCTTATGCGTTCACTATGGCAGAAGTCTTGATAACTCTGGGAATTATCGGAATTGTTGCAGCAATGACCTTGCCGTCTTTGATTCAAAATCACCAGAAAAAAGTTTTAACAACCCAGTTAAAACGAACTTACTCTGTTCTTGCGCAGGCAATAGAACGCTCTAAAGCCGACTACGGCGATTCCTCCGGCTGGGGAATGGAACAATATTATAACAGTGAAAGCAGTACAGCAAATGCAAAAGAAATAGTTAAAATCTTTGCGTCAAAATATCTTGTTCCGTATCTTAGCAAGGTTGAAGTTCATGAGTGGGTAACACTTGAAGATATTGGCTACAAATCAATTACAGACAATGGGACTACTGATGGTGAAAGTTCCAAAACACAAGGATTAGTACTTGTTCTAAATGACGGAAGTGTTTTAAGAATATCAATGGCAGGCTATAACTATGGCACTGAGGATGCTCCTGATAACAAACTAACTAATGTTTATATCTTAGCGGATGTTAACGGCAAAAGGGGGCCAAATCAGACAGGCAAAGATATATTTGCATTTTATTTTCAAACTCAAAACGGAAACTTTAGGTTTTACTCCTGGTCAAGAACTCCAGTGCTTGATAGAAACAAAAACCTCGAATACTGTCAAAAAGTGCCTAAAACCTGCGGACAACTTATTATGCAGGATGGCTGGGAGATAAAAGACGATTACCCATGGTGGTAATATAACAAGGCGCCGCCTGCGGCGGCGCCTTGTTATAAACACTCTATTATCAACTTCTTATTTACTTAATTAAGGCCTGAATTTCCTTAAAATGCGGATTTTTTGCAGTCCTAAGCCACTCGAAAAGTACTATTTCAACGCAGGAAATTTTTGCATTGTTCGCCGCCATAAGCTCAATCCCCTGTTTAAATTCATATTTAGAACGGCTTGCACAGGCGTCTTTTACAACATAAACTTCAAACCCTTCTCTCAAAAGCGCCGCCGCCGTCTGATGAACACAAATATGTGTTTCAATTCCGCAGATTACAATTTGCTTTTTGTTGTAAGATTTAATTTTTTCAAGAACACCTTCCTCATCAAGCGCATTAAATGAAGTCTTTTCAAAAACCGGTGTACATTCCGGAAACTCGGATGAAACTTCCTGAACAGTGGCTCCCAAACCTTTAGGATACTGCTCCGTCACAACAACAGGTATCTCTAAAAGTCTTGCTGATTTTACAAGATTTGAAACTCTTTTTACAATAATATTTTTATCTAATGCATTGACAAGTTTTTCCTGCACATCAATTACCAAAAGTAACGAATTTTCGGGGTTTAATACGTTCATTTTTCCTCCTGACTGTCTATACAAGTTTTATAATCTGCAATAAAAGATTCCAAAATTTCCGTCAAAACAGCTCTGGTAAGCTCTTTTAATGTTAAAACAATTTCTTTGTTCTCCGGACTGTCCAGACCGCTGTGAGTAATATAAATTATAACTTTACCCAGCCCTGGATAAACAAGCGCCAGACGGCTTATTTGTTTTCGGCTTTTTAAATGAAAAATACTTTGATTTTCATTTGTAAACTGTTCAACAATTGTGCCGTCAATTTTCCTGTCATAAGCCTCTTTCATTGCGAAAAAGACGGGTGTGATAATGTTATCCAATTTTTTATGAAAAACATTCTTGAATAATTTAAAATCTTTTTGCGACGCTTCGGGTTCAAGAGTCCAATCTTCATCAGGCAAAAACTCTTTCTCTTCATAAACAGCATAATCATTTGCGCTCAACATAGCATCAGTCAAAACAGAAGCTGTTTTTTGCTCCAATTCTTTAAAATCCTTACCGCCTACCGCACAAATTCCCGCCTTAATTCTAAAATCTCCGCTCAACAATCCTGATATTTTTTCAAAAACCTTTTGCGCACCGAATATCGTTGAATCTGCAAGCAGAATATAAAATTTACCGCTGCTTAATTCAACCACCAAATCAGATGCCCGCACAGAATTTTTGACAGCATTTGCAAGCTCTTCAAGCGAAAAATTGCTTCTATCCAGTTCATCATACGTCACAATCATAAAGACAGAATTTTTAAAAGATAAATCAGTCAACGCATCATCAAAAATTTCGTTTGCATAAGTTTCTGTATAAAAGCCCGTTGATTCTGATATTCCGCCGAGATTTTCCAGAAGTTTTCTGTTTCTTAATGAAACATCACGTTCAACTTTTTGCTTCATTAAATTTACTGACTTAATCAAAACTTCGGACGCGTCTGCGTCTGACAAAATATAATCATCAATTCCGGAATCATACATTGACATTATAAAATCGGTATCAATATTTTCTACAACCAGAATAATTGATGAATTTATACACTTACTTTTTAAAACATCAAATAAATTCTCTGTTATATCACGCTTTTTGGATTCATGAAGAAATATAAGAGAAGGATTTAATTCTCCGGCTGTTAAAAAAGCATTTTCATAATCCGACACCTTAATTTCATCACAATTGCGAAGCAAAACCAGTTTTTTGCCCAGATTTTTTGATATCTCTAAGTTATCTGAAATTAATAAAATATTATGTTTCATAAAATTTTACACTTGCAAATGTTTCTTGATGCACAGGAAACTTCCGCCTGCACCAAATAATGTTCCCATTGCAAACATTATTATTATAACAATATTTTGCGCGTAAACAGGCGAGGGCACCATGAAAAACTGATGCATGTTTATAAGCCCGTTCTGCACAAAATTCAACGGAACCAGTGCAATCAGCGAACCGGCAAATCCGTAAAAAGCCCCCTGCATAATCAGCGGAAATCTTATATACCAGTTGCTTACACCCATAAGACGCATAATTTCAATTTCATCTTTTCTGGACTGAATTACAAGCTGAATTGTATTATTGATAATTGTTATGGTCAGAATTGCCATAATTATCACAACAAAAACAGTTATTGTATTAACAACATGATTTAACGTTTGAATCCGTTTGGCAAGTTCCTGAGCATAACTCATATCCTCTACAGATGAAAGTTCTTTTATTTTATTGAATACGCTGTCAATATTTTCGGGTTTGTCAACCTTTACATGCAACGTATCAGGAAGCGGATTGGAAACATCAGGAAGATTCATTTCCCGCTTCAAATTTGCCCATGAAACATCTTTGGGTATAATTTTTACACCCTCAACATATTCAAAATCTTTAATCCGATTCTTTACCGTATTAGCATCAGATCCTGATTTCAAATAAACTGAAATTTCCAAAACGTTTCCCAGTTCATGCGCAAAAGACGAAATTGACATCGCCGTTCTGAAAAAGGCTCCGAATATTGTTAAAATAGCCGCCATTGTCGTTATGATAACAAGATTAACAATTCCTGTCCGCCTTATATCATTAAAAGTTTCCATTGAAAGACGGTATAAAATTCTCAATTCGCATAACCAATCTTTCGGAATATGCTTTTTAACCTGCTTTTTTATTTTTAATTTTTGATCATTCATAAGTACCTGCTTGTATATCCCTGACGATTTCGCCGTTGTCAAGAGTAATTACACGTTTTCTGAAATAGTCAACCATTGCGTTATCATGTGTTGAAACAATGACCGTAATGCCTCTCTGGTTAATTTGATCCAGAATCTGCATAATTTCCAGTGAGTTTTTCGGATCTAAATTTCCTGTAGGTTCATCTGCAATCAATAACGGAGGCCCGTTTACTATCGCTCTTGCGATTCCGACCCGTTGCTGCTCTCCGCCTGATAATTCCGCAGGAGTTGCATGCATCTTTTCATACAATCCGACGATTTTCAACGCGCCTGTTACACGGGCATTAATTTCACGCGAACTTATGCCGAGAGTTCTTATCACATACGCAACGTTGTCATAAACGCTCTGATTTTGAAGCAATTTGTAATCCTGAAAAACAATTCCCATACAGCGGCGCAAATTCGGAACCTTATCGTTTGAAAGATTCGCGATATTTATACCGCCTATTGTAACCGTGCCGCTAGTCGGACGCTCTTCATTATACAAAAGTTTCATCAATGTTGATTTGCCGGCACCTGATGCACCGACAATAAAAACAAATTCTCCGGACATTATATCCAGATTTATGTTTTTTAATGCGTAATTGTCATTTTTATATTTTTTTGTAACTGATCTGAATTGAATCATTAAATCCTAATCCTTATACTATTATTTTTTCAAATGATTATCAATTTCATCTTTAATTGATTTGGCAAGTTTGTCCGCAGACAAACCGTAGTAATCAAGAAGAAAATCCCATCTGCCGCTTTGACCGAACCTGTCATTAACTCCGATTCTTTTAACTTTAACCGGACAGTATTCGGACAAAAGTTCGCAAACCGCGCTGCCTAATCCGCCTATTACTGAATGGTTTTCGACCGTAATCACAAAACCGGTCTTTTTAGCACTCTCTATTATTGTAACATCATCAAGCGGTTTGACAACAGGAGCATGAACAATTCTTACGGAATACCCCTGATTTTTAAGCAACTCACAGGCTTCAATAACTTCTGCCAAAGTTTCGCCGTTTGTAACCACTGTTGCATCACAACCGTCTTCAATAATTTTTGCTTTGAAAAAGTCGAATTTGTACTTTTCATCAAAAACATCACATACATTTGTTCTCGGAATCCTTATATACATAGGCCCGTAAGTTTCAGCAGCGTAACGAACAACCTGTTCGCATTCCCTGCAATCAGCAGGAACAATTACTGACATGTGCGGAAGTCCGCGCATCAAAGAAATATCTTCCAGAGCCTGATGGCTTGCGCCGTCTTCGCCAACCGTAACTCCACCATGCGTTCCGACTATTTTTACGTTAAACTCCGGATAACAAATCGAATTTCTTATCTGGTCATAAGTTCTGCCTGTTGCAAACATTGCAAAACTGGCCGCAAAAGGAATTTTTCCCTGTGAAGCCAGACCTGTCGCCGTTGCTATCATATCCTGCTCAGCAATTCCGCAGTCAAAAAAACGGTCAGGAAAAGATTTTGCAAAAATCTGCGTCTGGGTAGAGCATGCCAGATCCGCATCCAGAACAACTATATTTTTATTATCATGCCCCAATTTTTCTAATGCTTTCCCAAAAGCTGATCTGATTGATTTCGTTTCTTTTTTGTTCAATATCATTAAGTCCGGCCTCGCATTACGTATCCAAAATTATACAAACTCAATTTACATAATAGCATAAACAAGTTTCAAATGCCAAAAATCCACATTTTTATTAAGCGTTTTGTAAATTTTTGAATACCGCAAATGCACTGTATATAATATTTTTGTTAATATAATGTTAAGAATTATTAAAAAAAGTTTTATATTTAGCAATTTATTTTATTCACGATTATTTAAACAGTAGAATAGGAATAGATTTAATTATTTATTGAAAGGAAATGATAAAATGATGCAAATTCCAAATCTTCCCAACCCTTACATGCAAGTAGCACAACCTCAACAACCTCAAAGCTACAATGCAGTAAAAATTGATGTACACAACCCGTCTGTAATAGCACCGGGCGCAGCACAACCGGCACAACAAACAAGTCAGTATGCACAACCGACGATGCCATACTACACATACCAAACAGCTCCGATATACCAATATCCGCAAGCTGCAAACCAGCCGTATTATATGCCGCCCCAACAGCCGATTGTAATACCTCCGCAGGTAACAGAACAACAACCTTCAACACCTGCAGCTCCGCAAGCTCCTGCAGCAACTGAAGTTGCACAGGCTCCTGTAAATGTTCCGCAGCCCGTAGTTACACAGCCGGCAACGGAACAACATAAAGATGTAAAAGCTCCTCAAATTGAGTCTCCGGTACCTTTAGAACCGCAAGTTGATTTAAATGCGTTCATTTCAAAATTAGCAAATCCGGACTATGAAATTCAGGCTTCTGCAATGGAAGAAATCGCTAATATGGTAAAGGACAATCCGCAAAAAGCAACAGAATTGCTTGATGTAAAAGTTATGGACACTTTAAACAACATTATTAATGCAGATTCATCAAAACTTGCAGGTCCGACTCAAGAACAAATAGCAGCAAGAGAAAAATTAATGAAAAACGAACAAATGACAGATGCTGAAAAAACTTTAGCTTCAACTATCACACCTATGGAACAAGCTGAAAGAAACAAAAGCTATGCAATGTTCACAACAGCAATTCTTCAAAAACTCTACTCAGATGAAGTTGCTAAATTGACAAATACAACAGTACCTTTAACAGAACTTCCTGGTGCAGTTTCAATCGTTGAACAATTGAAAAACAACCCCAACCCGATGGTAAGAACATCTGCAATTGAAGCACTTTCATATATCCAACAACCGGCATACAAAGCTGACTTAAACACTTTGTTCACAATTGCTAAAAACGATCAGGATAAAGGAGTTCAGGAAGCAGCAACCGCAGCTCTTAACAAACTGAACCAAATTCAAGAAGAACAGCCGGCTGCAGATGCAAAACAAGTAAACATGACTCCTAATACACAAACTCCAGCTCAAGCAGCATAGTTTATAATCAATTCCTTTCTTTAAATAAAAATAAAGCTCTTAAGTTTAAAATACTTAAGAGCTTTAATAATTTTATAATTAATAATTATTTTACTGAACTAATTAATCTTCTGTTCTTCTTTTTGCGCAGGTTTTGGCAAAAGATTTTCATAGCCTGCTAGTTTAGACATCTGTTCGCCCCACTGATAAATAATTTCATCTTCAGGAAGTTTATAAGAAATTGGCGTTCCTATATGAAGTTTTACATTCCTTCTTGTAAACGGTTTCAACTTAGGATATCCGTCAAAACCTGCTATACCTACGGGAATAATGTCAGCCTTTGCATTTTTTGCAATTACAACAAAACCTTTTTTAATTTCATCAAGTTTGCCGTACGGTCTTATACCTCCCTGCGGGAAAACGCCAAGAGACCAGCTTGTGGAAAGAATATCTCTTACTGTTTTAAAAGTAGCAATTTCGGGTTTTGTTCTGTCTACCGCAAAAGCACCGAGACGTTTTACAAGCCAGCTTAATTTTTCACCGTCAACAAAGAGTTCTTTTTTCGCCATATAAGCAATAGGTTTGTTTGTCGCCATAGTAACCATCGGAGGATCGAAAATCGAAACATGGTTGGCAGTATAAATAAATTTTCCGTTTTTAGCCTGACGCGGCATGTTTTCTCTGCCTGTAATTTCATAGTTGTAAAAAATTTTCATGAACGGAATTACAACAGTGTACAGAAAAGCCATATAAAAGAGCGTCCGGCAAAATCCATATTCCGATGGATAACGTCTGTTGTAATTTCTTTGTTTTCCACTCATACATACTCCTAACTAATCTTACTTTCGGTTTCGACATATTCAAAACCTGTTAATTTTTGAATTTCATCAATCCATTTAGAAACGACCTCATCAGTATCATCACTGTATGGTATTGGTTTCCCTATTCTTACAATAATCTGCCCCGAGAAAGGCAATCTTTTAACTTCATTTGTTCCGATAATTCCGACCGGCAAAACAGAGCATTTAGTAATTTTCGCTAATCCGGCAAAACCTTTAGAAATATTAGAAATTGTTCCGGGTTCGCCTCTTGTTCCCTGAGGAAAGATTCCAAACACCCATTCGCTTTTTTTAATATTCAAAACGGTTTTAATTGTAGAAGGGCCGAGACTTTCGCGATTGACAGCAAAAGCGCCAAGCCAATCAATCCACCATCTTAAAAATCTAATATCAAACAGCTCTTTTTTAGCCATAAAGGAAACCCGTCTCGGCAAAACAGCTGCAACAAGCGGAGGATCCAAAGTTGATAAATGATTAGGGCAGACAATATAGTCATTTGTTTTCGGAACATTTTCAAGCCCCTCAACTTTCAGTCTGTAAACTAATTTCAGTCTTATCATATAGAAGTACTTACAAACAAGTATTTGGAAAAATGACCTGAATTTGTTAAATGTTGATGCCGGTCTGTTTGAATAGTTCTTTTTTTCTTTACTCATATTTGTGTACTCCCTTATGAAACATTATATATCAAAATAAATATTGAACAATAGTTATTTTTTTAATATAATTTAGCTGATTGGATAATATTTAAAACATGGAGAGATTAATGGATTTACCGAAACAGTCAAAAAATGAGCTTGAAAACGAATTATTTCAAAGCGTTTTTGAAAAAACACCGGAATATGTAAAAAAACTTGATTTAATGAATTTTGACAACAAGGGCGAATTTACATTCACTTTAAAAAAAGAATATCTTACGCCCTATGATGAAGATACAAACCCCGAAGGCCTAAACTTAAAAGAATGGTTTGCAAATTACGCCAAAGAGGCAAAGGTTTCAACAGCCGGAATCCGCGGACCGCAAAATATTTTATATCCTCAGGATACAAGATTTCCGATAAATTTAGTCGGAATAGTTCTTGCAACACTTGCCAAAGCGCTTGTTGCAAAAGAAAAGTATCCTAACAAAGAAATTGTAAAAATTGCAGGACGCGAAGTCAGATACAATTCAGATTTATATTTGGAAGCAATTGCAAGGATTCAGGCGGCACAGGGAATCAAGACACTTGTTCCCGAAGGCAGAAAAACAATTCCGATTTGGCTTGCTTCATTTCTGGCATTCAAACTTGATCTTCTTGGCGGCGAATATATTACATCAAGCCACGGAATCTCAGTTAAAAATGCAACAAAAGATTTGAATTCTCAAGGAAGCCAGTATTTGCCGGAGGAAAGTCTTGAATTTGTCGATAAAATACAGGAAATTTTCGACGAAACTGAAAAGAACGGAAAATATGAGATTAAAATTGCAAAAGCAGACAACATTCTGATTGACGAAAAAGTAATGAAAAAACTTGAAGATGGTACAAATCTTTATGTTGAATATTTGAAATCAGGTGTTGCTCAAAAACACAACCTTAATTCAATAAAAGAGTATGAGGACAAAATAATCATTGAAAACGTCGGAGGCTCTGCTTACAGAACCTTAAGCCGTGTATTGAAAAAACTTGAAATTTCGGATAAATTTGAATGGTTTAATATTGAAGAGGATCCTTTCTTCCATTCAATAGGAAAATACGATCACACACCTTCAGGCGAAAAAGCATTTTACGATTATTCGGTTGATGCAACAGTGCTTTCAAAACGCTCAAACGGTGAAAAATATTTTCCTGTAATTGAAACAATGCATTATGAAGAGAAACTTAAAAATTATCCTTATTTAACTACTGTTTTAATTACGGATCCGGATCACGACAGACTTACAATTGCGCAGAAAGAAAGTATTTTGCGGATTCCAAAACTTGAAGAAGCCGGAATTGATTATATCAAACTGGACGACAGATCTATTTTGACAATATTTACTGCGAATCAGGCGTTCTTAATGCTTATGGATTTTCAGGCCAAACAACTTAAGGCTCAGGGATTATGGAAAAATCACCCGAGATTCATGATAAAAACAACAGCATCCGCATTAAGCTGGGACGAATGGGCAAAACATCAGGGCGTAAAAGTTGTAAATGTTCCTGTAGGTTTTAAAGAAATTGCAAATATCATGAAAAAAGTCGAACTTAAACTCAAAAACAATCCTGACAAAGAAATTGTTATTGATGATGTCTTTGCAAACGAAATCAATTTGGGAGTAAATCCGAGATTGATTTTTGCAGGAGAAGAAAGCGGCGGCATGATAATGGGAACAGAAGACCTGATAAAATCAAATGCCGGAAGATGCGCCGTTGCAATGCGTGAAAAAAGCGCAACAGAAGCCATAATCGTTGCATCATCTCTGATTTCGCAATTAAAAGAAATATCACTTTCCAGATATCTTGTTCAAATTTTTGACGAATGCGGAATCAAAGGCAGATATGATACAAGAATTGATATTGCATATTATAACGAATCAGAGCCTGACATTGAAAAATTAAAACTTGCAAAAGCCGAAGGCGAAAAGAAAAGAACAGAAAACGATTTATTCTATCTTTCAATGGCAATTGCAGTTAAAGAAGGCAAGATGACTCTTGATGACGTTATAGAAGTTCTGAACGATTCATTTAAAAGTCTCTGTTTTGACACGCTTCAATCAATAAAATTTGTCGGGGACGGAACATATCTGGAATTTAATGACAAATTTATTGAAATCAGACCGTCCGGCACAGATGCAAAAACAAAAGCATACGGCGGCGGACTTGACAAACATGTTCTTGAACTTTATGCAACCAATCTCGGAAATTACACAGGTTACAGAACAGAACTCCACAAAAAATACATTGATGATGCTTTTTACAACTCAACGAAAGAAAAAGCGATGAAATATTATCTGGATTTTGTAGATAAAGACGCAAATAACGAAAAATTCGAAATTCCGGAATACAATTTTTAAGAAACAGGCTATTAAGCCTGTTTCTTTTTTAACACGATATGTTATAATTCATTTATGAAATTGAGTGAGATTTATAAATCTGATAAGACATCCGTTTCTTTTGAAATTTTTCCGCCTGAAACAACGGAACAAATCGAAAAACTTTTTGACGAAATTAAAATACTAAAAGATTTTAATCCTGTATTCATTTCTCTTACCTGCGGGGCGGCAGGCAAAAATAACGAAAATTACAAAACTGTTCTTAAAAAACTTAAAACAGATTTTCAAATTGATATAATGCCGCATTTTACCTGCATGTGCAACAAAAAAGTCTTTATTGACGACAATCTTGAATTTATTAAATCTTTAGGAACAGAAAACATTTTTGCCTTGAGAGGAGACATTCCTGAGGATTACAAAGAAAATTGTCATGACTTTTGCCATGCGAACGAACTTGTTGAATATTTAAAAATGAAAACCGATTTTTCGATTGCAGTCGCCGGTTATCCTGAAGGACATATTGAAAGCAACTCAATTGAAGATGATATAAAAAATTTAAAAAAGAAAATTGACGCGGGCGCAGATGTTATA
>CALVAS010000048.1 GCA_944325585.1 Candidatus Gastranaerophilales bacterium | reverse complement strand
AACCGAGACCCTCTGCCGGAAGAACAGGAAGCATGCAGAGAATATTTAAATGCCCAAATTGATATTCTTAAACCTAAAATTATACTTCTTTGCGGAAGGATTGCAGCAAACGCAATGCTCGGCACAACGCAAGGAATTACGCGAATCCGCGGAAAATGGTTTGAAGGCCCCAATTTTTCAAAAATGATGCCGATTTATCACCCGTCTTATCTTTTGCGCAACGATTCCAGAGAAAAAGGAAGCCCTAAATGGCAAATGTGGCAGGATATTCAGGAAATCAAAAAAGTTTATGACCAGATGGATTAAACATTTTCAAAAGGCTCTGTCACAAAATCAATTAAAAACGGTTTGTTCTGTTCAAATGCTTTTGCAAGCGCAGGTTTGACTTCTGAAACATCTTTTACTCGAACAGCATCTATTCCGTAACTCTTTGCAAGCATTACAAAATCCGGATTTTTCATTTCCGTTTCAAAATACCGCCCGCCATACTGTTCTTCCTGAAGCTGGCGCACCATTCCGAGATACCCGTTATTCATAACCATTATTTTAACGGGAATATTGTATTCACTGCAGGCCGCAAGTTCCTGAACACTCATTTGAAAAGACCCGTCACCGGTTACAAGAATAACCGGCTCTCCCCCAGATACAAGAGAAGCACCGATTGCAGCGGGAAGACCGAAGCCCATAGTTCCGAACCCGCCTGATGTTAACAGTTGTCCGGCCCTGTTAAATTGATAATTTTTAATCAGTGCAATTTGATGCTGTCCGACGTCGGTTGAAACAAAATATGAAGACTTTTGCGTATAATCGGAAAGGATTTTCACAACCTTTTTTACTGTAAGAGTTTCAATCTCTTCATCTTCATCCATTCTACGCGGAATAAATCGCGAAAAACTCAAATTATTTTCACCTGATTCTGAGATAAAAGAATTTAACGCTGTCAAAAAATCTTTTACATCAGCATGAAGCGCAATATCTGATTTCAAATTGCGTAAAAGCTCTTTTCCGTTAATATCCACCTGTATTATGGTTTTGGAATCAATCAAACCTTTATCAAACGCCGCCGCAATTCTGTCGTTTATGCGCGCACCGAGAACAATTAACAAATCAGCGTCTTTAACAATTTGATTCGCGGATTCATCACCGTAAATTCCGACCATGCCTGCGTACAGAGCATTGTTTTGAGGGAATGCTCCGATACCCATCATTGTGGAAACAACAGGAATTTGAAGCTGCTCTGCAAGCTCGGTTAATTCTTTTGACGCGCCTGCTTGAACAACTCCGCCGCCTGAAATAATAACAGGGAATTTTGCGGATTTAATAAGTTCAAACGAATGAATTACATCAATCTCAGAAAGATTAAGACTTTTGTCTGCCGGCAGAGAAAGATTTTTATATTCTGCCTGACTTTCAAGAATATTTTTCGGTATTTCAATTACAACAGGACCTTTTTTACCTGACGTTGCTATCAAAAAACTTTCAAGCAATGTACTTTCAACTTCCTCAGCCGTTTCTATTTTAAAACTTGCTTTTGTATAAGGTTTCACCATTTGAGAAAAGTTAATCTCTTGAAAAGAATCTTTTCCTTGCAGACTTGCATTTATCTGACCTGAAATTATGATAACAGGAGTTCCGTCAAAATATGCATTAATTATTCCGGTTATGGTATTGGATGCCCCGGGCCCTGCTGTAACAACAACAACACTGCATTTGCCGCCTGCTTTTGCATAACCTTCCGCTGCATGCACCGCACTTTGTTCATGACGCAGCAAATAATGTTTGATATGTTTTTGCAAAGCCAGTTCATTGTACAGAGGAAGAACCGAATGCCCCGGATAACCGAACACCGTATCAATCCCTAATTTATCAAATATTTTTACTATCAACTTTGAAGTTGATATCGTTATTTTTTCCGTAATTTGCATTTGAAGATTTCTTTCATTGAAATTTTAGCACAGTGATTATTTTTTTGCTACAAATAAAAAAGAGAACGTGTTAATCGTTCTCTTTTTTATTTATTTAACGGACTCCTCTCTAGTCAGAGATAAGTTCATTCCATAATTGTTTTTTCTTTTCTATTTTCTGTTTGCGTTCTTTTTGTCTTTGTTCTGCTTTTTTCTTAGCTTCTGCTTGTTTTTGTTTCTGTTTTTGGATTTTTTCCTGACGTTTTTTCTTTTTCGCTTCGGCTTTTGCAGCTGCTGATTTTTCCTTTTGAGTTATCTTTGAAGTCTTGCTGTTAATCCAATCTGAAATCGGTGTGTCAGACGCTGCGTAAACAGCGGTTGAACTTAACATTACTAATGCCATTAATGCTACAAGTGTTTTTTTCATCAATTTACTCCTTTCCTACTCTGAAATTAACTCATTCCACAATTCTTTTTTTCTTTCTATTTTTTGTTGGCGCGCTTTTGCGGCTTCGTCACTTTGTTTTTTTGCATTTTCAATTGATTCGTTTAAACTTTCAATTTTTTTATTAAATTCCTGTTTTCGCTCTTCTTGCTGCTTATCAATAGCGTCCATTTTTTTGTTGAATTCTTCTTGTTGCTGTTGACGCGCTTCTTCTAAAGAATTATTAAAATTTTCCATCTTTTTATTAAATTCTTCTTTTTGCTCTTCTCGCTGCTGATTGATTTGTTCTATTTTTTTGTTCATTTCTTCCTGACGCTGCTGCTGAGCCTCATCTATTGTTTTTGTGAAGTTTTCCATCTGTTGATTAATCTGCTGTCTTTCTTCCGCACCTCGTTGTTGAAGTTCTTCAACTCTTTGATTTATGGCATCCTGACGTTGCTGCTGCTCTTGAGCATATGCATCCTGTCTTGCTTTAAAATCTTTTTCTGCATCAATTATTTTTTGCGTATGCTTTTGAAGAAACTGACCTGTATATGTATCAGGTTCATCAGCCATTACTGACAAGCCTGCTGTCATAGACAAAAATAAAGATAACACTAAAAGTTTTTTCATAATACACATTCTCCTTTCTTTAATAAGTAAATTATACTAAATTAATTCGTATTTAGCAATAATTTTATTTATTCCGTCTTTTGCGAGCGTAAAAATTTCAAGCATTTTTTCCGATTCATACGGTGCACCTTCTGCCGTTGTTTGGAATTCAATAATTTTACCGCTTCTGGTTAATACAATATTTGCATCAACCTGTGCATGAGAATCTTCCTGATAATCCAAATCCAGAAGGATTTCGCCGTTTACAATTCCCGCTGAAATTGCAGCAACAGGCTCTATAATAGGATTTTCTTTCAAAACACCATTATTCATCATTTTCTTAACTGCTTCACATAATGCAAGATATCCGCCGCAAATACTTGCGGTTCTGGTTCCGCCGTCAGCCTGAATTACATCAGCGTCAATCGTTATTGTTAAATCCGGAATTTTTGTTAAATCAAGACATGCCCTTAGACTTCTGCCGATTAAGCGTTGAATTTCCTGTGTACGTCCTGAAATTTTTGTTCTTTCTCTCTGGCACCGCGTATTTGTTGATGAGGGTAATAATGAATATTCAGCAGTTAACCACCCGCGCGGATCATCTTTTTCCATCCATTTGGGTTTGCCCTCCTCAATTGATGCTGTTGTTATAACTTTTGTATCGCCAAATTCAACCAGAACACTTCCGGGGGCATGTTTTGTATAATTTTTTGTGAATTTAATTTCCCGCAGTTCATTATTTTTTCTCTCTGTTCTCATATTCCATCCTTTACTCATAATCCCACATGTAAATTTGTCCGCAATACCGGCAAACAGCATGTTCATTCATAAATCTTAAATCCGGAATAAACGTATATCCGTCAACCGATATTTCTATTTCGTTTTTGTTGTTATACTTTTGTGAAAAACGTCTTTCCCCTTGATAATCCGGTGAAAACATCAATTCAAATTTGTCTATTGATTTACAGTTTTTGCATATAAACATAATCAATGTCCGAATTTAATTATTCTTTATCTTTTGCCCTTTTAAGAACTTCAGGATCAAGTTTTTTCCTGCTTGGTTTTGAAATCTTTGCAGGTACACCGTCTCTGTCCGACAAATTCTTATACCACAATGTCCAGATAATACTTCTGAGAGGAAGAGTAAAACCTACAACAAGAAACAAGATTATATTCTGGACTATTGAATGTGCAATATCAAGCGGGGTTATTATCGGTGAGTTTGCCGCTTCAAGAACTGCGTTAACACTGTCCAGCGGAAACATTGATGCAAAAGGTTCAAAAATTCCGAGGAAAAACGGGGTTATTTTGATTGCGTCAAAAATTACGGACACGCCCAGTTCAAGAAAATAATAAGTTAGAGCAAAAAGCACCGTCATTACAGCAAGAGTTTTTGCAAAGTTTCCTTTTATAAGCATCAGACTCCGTTTGAAGCATCCTGATGGCGAAACATCCTCTTCAAACGTGAAAACCTGAAAAATCAGCACGAAATATACAAAAAATATTAACCCGAGCACCCACAAAAACGGAATTGCCGAAGCCATAGTAAATAAACCGAAAAGCAGCCATAGCGCAATAAACTTAAAAGCTCTTCTTGTGACAACCGCATTATGAGCAGGAAAGTCATAAATTTTTCCGGTTGACATCGCTGCAACTGTCATGGAGTTCAAAGCGCCGTATGCAACCAGATAATCCCAGAAGGCTTTCATCCAGAGAATCATCCCCGGCAAAATAATCAAAAGCAGACAGGTAAACATAGGAATAAAACTTCCCAACATAGGAATTTCCCGCGTAAGGTACTCTAAATTGTTCACGAATAAATATGTCATTCCGAAAACCCAGAACAAGCCTATGAACTGGCCCAATACGGGGAAAAGCATATATAAACCGTACTTTGGAAAGTAAGTACAATATAATTTCAACCCTTCCCACAAAACTCCGATTGCGCTTTCACTAACCTTCTGTTTAACCATATTTTCTCCCTTGTTGTATAATAATTTTATTACAAATATATTTACAAAAACAATGAAAGATTACAAAGAATTAATTAAAACATTTCAAGAGGATGATTTTACCCGCAAACGTGTGAACCTGCATATTCACACTAACAATTCCGACGGAAAAGGTGATTTTGACAATCTGGTTGAGCAGGCGGAAAAATTAAATTACAAATACATTGCAATAACCGATCACAACACAATGAACGGATACAAAAACAGCGAAAAAGCCTGTTCTCCTGTTTTAATTCCGGGAGTTGAATTTGATGTATGGTGCGGCTATGTTTTTATGCACCTTTTAGGTTACGGTGTGGACAAAAACAATCAGGAGTTAATGAAATTTTTCGCCAAAAACAAAAACGAAACAGAATGGGATATAATAAGACTTTTTTCAACCAGAAACATCCAAAAACTCATTCAGGCGATTCATTCGGCCGGAGGCATTGCGGTTTTGGCTCATCCTGCCTGCTGCTGGTGCATTTCAATGGACAGATTTGTCAAAAAACTGGTCAGTTACGGATTAGACGGGGTTGAAGTTTATTATCCTTACCCGAGATTTCGCGGAATTCTGAAATTTCACAGTGTGCAGACAGTAAAAGATATTGCGCTGAAATATAATCTTATTATGACCGGCGGAACAGATTTGCACGACGAAATTCTGGAATAATTTAATTTATTGCCTGACTTTTTAAATAAGCATCAATAAAAATATCTATATCTCCGTCCATAACAGCATCAACATTTCCGACTTCGCAGTTTGTTCTGTGGTCTTTAACCATTTTATAGGGATGGAAAACATATGAACGGATTTGTGAGCCGAAATTGATATCAACATTTTCGCCTTTTAATTCCGCAAGTTTCTTTTCATGTTCAGCCTGTCGTATTGCAAGAAGTTTTGAAGCAAGAATCTGCATGGCATTTTCTTTATTTTGCAATTGAGAACGTTCTTGCTGGCATTTGACTACAATACCTGTCGGTTTATGCAGAATCCTGACAGCTGTTTCAACTTTGTTTACGTTTTGACCGCCTGCGCCGCCGGATCTCATTGTATCTATTTCAAGTTCTTCCGGCGGAATCGTAATTGTTTTTTCAAAATCTTCAATTATCGGAGAGACTTCAACCGAAGCAAAACTCGTCTGACGCTTACCGTTGGCATTGAAAGGTGATATTCTGACCAGACGATGAACGCCTTTTTCCGCTTTTGCATAACCGAATGCATATTTGCCGGAGACTTTTATCGTTGCTGATTTTATGCCGGCCTCCTCTCCGTCGAGTTTGTCTAACAAATCAACCTTCCAACCTTTATTTTCTGCCCACCGCATATACATTCTTAAAAGCATACTTGCCCAATCCTGAGCGTCTGTTCCGCCTGCGCCTGCATTTATTGTTAAGATTGCATCAGCTTCATCGTACTCACCGCCGAGCATTAGTCTGATTTCAAATTTATCAAGTTCTTTTTCCAACTCCAGAAGCGACGAATAACTTTCAGAAATCAAGTCGCCGTCACCCATCTCCAGTGAAACTTCCGCATCTTCAAAAGCTCCGTTCCATTTTGAAAGCATTTGAAGATTTTCTTTTATTTCTTTAATTTCGCTGCCGATTTTTGAAACTTTTGACTTGTCTGACCAGATATCAGGACTCTGCATCTCGTTTTCAAGAACTGAAAGTTTTTTATTTAACCCGTTCGGGTCAAAGACACTCCTTTATTTTTTCATAACGGGGTCTCAGATTATTCAATAATTGTTTTAACTCTGTTTCCATATATTTATTATACTACAATAAACAGAGTATGAAATAAATATATTAAACTGGTATAATATAAAAATTATTTTACTTATGGAAGGAGATTTTATGAATAATGGCGGGTTAATTGAAGGTTTACAAAAATGCTACAAAGGTAAAAATTTAGCTAAAAAACATGTTTTTTTATATTTGCTTGCGTTTGTTATAACGTATCCGATTGCATATGCTACATTAAAAACAGGCGGAAATGAAACATACGCTCAACTTTATATTTTGAAAAATCCGCTATTTTTAATTTTAATTTTTGCAGCAAGTCTTGTTTTCGGATTTTATTTTATTAAATTTTTGCATAATGCAATTAAATTATTCATCTGGCAGGATACACAAAACAATCAGGAGCGTGTAAATGCAATGGAAATTATGCCGGACGTTCGTCTTGATATTTTCAAAAACTGGTGGAACGTATTAAAATTTGGAATTATCTGGTGTTTAACAATAGTTTTAACAATAATTATTTTAGCATTATTAAGCACAATTCCTGCTTTCAATTTTTTAGCTGTTCCGATTTTATTTGTGGTTATGACCTGTATGGCATTTTCAATCCCTTATATAATTGCTGGTTTTGCAAGGAATTATGACACAAAAGGTAACATATCACCCTCTTTGATATTTACTCTTGTACCCAAAGTATTCATTCCTGCTACAATTTTAGGTTTAAAATATTTTATATTTGCGATTTGTGTTGCAATAGTACAATCAATTATTGTTGGAATAAGCACAGGGATTTTAAGAATTTTAAATTTACACAATAATCTTTTCTTTTTAACACTTGTTTTCGCAATTTTTGTATATGCTGAATTTATTTCAACTCTGGTATTTTATTATGCAGTTGCAAACATTTATTACAGAAAAATAGAACTTGAACGCGAAATTTAATTTATGGAAGGAGATTTTATGAGCGGAGGAATTATTGAAGGATTCAAAAAACTATTTACAGGCAAAAATATTCTCGCTAAACACACGTTTTTGGTAATACTCAGCCTTTTGATAGCGTTGCCTGCTGCTATTTCAAACATCAATACACAGGCAGGACAGACTGTTGATACATACAAATATATGTATATTGAATACCCGCTTCTCGGCCTTGTAACACTTGTTGTTAGCTACATTTGGGGACTTTATTTTATCCATTTTCTTCATAACAGCATTAAATATTTTGTATGGAAATCAACACAAACTGATGAGAATAAAGTTAACGCACTTGATATCATGCCGGAAATTAACGGAAAACTATTTAGCCACTTCTGGGAATATGTTGCCATGACTATTATATGGCTGATATATATAATTCTTTATATTGCTATTACGGTTATTCTTGGATGTATTCTTGCAGCTTCAGGACTTACAGCACTTGGAATTGCAGCTTGTATTGTTCTTCTTATTGTATTAAGTTTTATATGCCTGATTTCTATGCCTTATATTTTTACAAATTTTGCTAAAAATTACGAACTTAAGGGAAATCTTAATCCGTTACTTTTATTCACATATCTTCCAAAAGCCGGAGTAGCTGGCTTTATACTGGTATTAAAATATCTGGGGCTTGCAATCCTATACAGTATCGGTTTAACAATTATTATTGGAATAATTGCAGTTGCAATGGGTGTAATATTCGGACTCAATGGATTAAGCAAAGATGCAATATCCGGATTTTTCAGTGGTATTCCTTTTACAACGGTAGTAACAACAATTATGGTTTATTTATCAACTCTGCTAGGGCTTGCTTTCTATTATGCTGTCGGAAACATTTACTATAACAGAATAATGAATGCGCAGGAACCTGCAAAAGAAATTACAAGAGAAACATCTGAAGGATAACAAAATTTACTAACGAGGAGCCCTTTTACCAGAAAAACACCTTCTTTAAAGAAGGTGTTTTTTATTAATCAATTATTTTTATTCTGCCGTCATCCTTTATTTCTACAGGCGTTTGATCTTTTTTAAAATGGTCTTTTACACATTTAGTAAAGTCAAAATCAAAAATCTTTTCAGCCCAATCTATTTTATTAAGCATTGATAAATTGTCTTTTCCCATTGCATAATAATCATTCACAACAGTTCTGTATATTTTATCTTCGCGCGGATGGTCTATATCAATTTTTGTTTCTTTACCGTTCTTGTCTATATAATACAAATCCGATATATCTCCGTTTTTGTTTATATTATAACGAAGGCCTGATGTATGCAAAATTCCGGGTTTATTACTCATATTTACAACCGATTTTGCAGTTGCTTTTAAAGCCTCAACTATTTCTTTTTCGGTATAGGGCGTAATTGTAAGATTATTTTTAAACGGCGACATATCTTCAAGAACTCTTGTATCTAAATTACCGCTTTCAAAATATCCGCGGACATTCGCAGCACTCAAAAGTGCAATATCAGCATCAAGTTCTTTTCTCATGCAATCTACAATAAACTGTGCATGAGGATTCGGATCTATCAAATCATTTGTAATCGGAGGCGCAGCATATTTTACGAATCCGACAACTCTGGGTTTGCCAAGAATCTTTTCAAATACATAGCGCAAAGGAGCATTTCGCTTAAACCCGCGGGTCGGTGTAACATTATTCTGTACCCTTGTGATTACTCCGTCTTTATCAAATTCCAGATTCAAAATACCGAAATATTTGCCGTCGCGTCCGGCCTGTGTAATCACAACAGGTTCTCCTGATTTATTATAAAAAAGATTTTCGCCTTCCTTTACATCAAGAAGAAGATTGTGTGAATGTCCGCCGAGAATTACATCAATTCCGTCTGTCTCCTGAGCTATTTTTTTGTCATATCCATAACCAAGATGTGAAAGCAGAATGATTTTATTAACACCCTCTTTTTTTAATTTATCAACTTCTTTTTGTATATCTTTAACGGTTGAATCAATATTATGAATTTCGTTTTCCGTAAAAAGCACACTGTATTTTAGCCGCGAAATTAAATCCGTCGGAGAGGTTCCGATAACACCGTATTTATTTCCGTTAATCTCCTGAATATAAGACTTTTCCACTTTTTTGGCAAGCGGATACTGCGGAGGAATATCAATATTACATGCAAGCATTTTAAACTTCATATCCGGAATTATTTTTCCGACACTTTTGGGCATATCATACTCGTGATTGCCCATTGCCGACGCCATAATATGAAGTGCATTCTCTCCCGCAACTGCAACTTTATTTACATTCTCAATTTCACCCAATAGAATATCGCCGGATGAAAATTTAAGTTTATCCGTTGGGGCGGACGGTTTAAAATTATCAAAAGCATTGGATGCTGTCATCGTCCGTTCTAAATTTATTGATTTGCCGTGAAAATCGTTTATATAAAATATACTTGTCCTTACCGGCTGCGGCGTTGAACTCTGTCGATTCTCCGCTTTTTGCAGGATGGATTTAGGTATAAGATTTGTATTGTATCCTGTTACGGGCGTAATCATTTTAAATTTCCCAACAGAAAGAACTCTCGTAAAAAAATATTTTTGCTATTTTCAAAACTGAATGTTTACAAAAGTTTATTATTCAAATGTCATTGTTTGAACGCACCAGTTTTCCTCTAATTTTTCAATGAGTTTTTCGGTATCGCCCTTAACTTCAAGAAGAATAATCCCGCGGTTTAGGCAAACTTCATTCATAGCAGGGTGAAGCCCGATTCGTGTTCTTATCTGGCATCCGTAATCCGTTATTATCCGCTGAAATTCAATTGCTGTCTCTAATCTGTTTTCAAGATTTACACCGATAATCGTTGTTGTCATAACTGCCCTCCGTTTTCTGGAAGAATAAATGACCCACAAAAAAAATAACACCCCTGATGGGGTATTATTTGTAATGCAGATTAACTGCTCTGTGATAACATGTAAAATAAAAGATTTTTATGAAAAATCTATGTTATCGGTGGCTTGAAGCTGTTTTTTCTTTAAATTATGCATCACTGCATCGACTAGTAACTCATAAGATTTCATATTTTCGATATTCGGAAATTCTTCTTTGAGTTGTTCTCTGACCATTGCTTCCAGCCTTAGTTCGTCAGAATTGCTTTTTAAATCCTCAACACCGGAAATCATTTTTATATATTCGGCAGAAGATTTGTCGTTATTGTCATGAGTAAACATCAGCCATCGTAATTTAGGTGACAATTCCTTCTTTAAATTTTTTACGATTTTAAGATTTTTAAGCCTGTTAAGCATGTTGATGTTACCTCAAACTTTTACTACACTTGAAACTTTTAGCTTTACCTTATTGTACCATTATAAAATACTCTAAAAAAAATAATTTACTTTTTTTATAAGTTTATTTACAAAACTTTATAATCTTGTAAAATCACAGATATAATCGTACTTTTTCTTCAATAACGTAAGCAGAGCCAAACGATTGAGTTTAACTTTTTCGTCCTTATCCATAACAAGAACATCATTAAAGAACTTCTCAACCGACGGATTAATCTCTTCAAGCTGTTTCAAATATTTTGAATAATCATCTTTTGCATCCACTGTATTTATTTGTTCAAGCAGCATGTTTTCAGCAGGAAGCGTAAAGAGATTTTTGTTAACCGGAACGGTAACAGGTTCTTTAAGAAGTCTTGCGACTCTGTTTGCGCTTTCAAGCAATGAGGGGCTATTTAGAGTTGAAATAACTTTCACTCTTTCCACAAAATCAGACAGATTTATAAGCGGATTTTTGTTTGCTGCACACGCATCAAGAACATTTTTGTCATACTTATCTGACAAGAAAATAATCAGTCTCTGAATAATAAACTCGTTAATTTCATCAGAAACTTTTCCTGACATTCTGCCTGCGCAATCGCCTGCGGCTTTTTTAAACCTGTCAACGATTGATCCGCCTTCAAACTGAACCGGAAGATTCAACAAAGTTTCATCAATCAATTTTGTTAAATCAATATTCAGATTGTTTGCAAGAATTGTTCTGATAATTCCCAGAGCAGCACGTCTGACACCCAGAGGATCTGAGGAACCGGTCGGCTTTTTGCCTTCTGCAAAGACTGCTGAAATTGTATCAATTTTATCCGCAATTCCGACAATCTGTCCTTCAATGCCTTTTGCTGTTTCACTTTCTGCATTCAGCGGGAAGTAATGCTCTTTAATACCTTCGCACACAGAATCGAGTTCACCGGAAACTCTTGCATAATCTGCTCCGATATATCCTTGAAGCTCCGTAAATTCAAAAACCAGATTGGTTGTTAAATCCGCTTTGCACAAAAGTGCTGTACGTTCAATAGTTCTTGAATCCATAATTCCAAGCTGTTTGGAAATTGTTCTGGACAATGAAACAAGTCTTTGCGCCTTATCAAACATTGAACCCATGCCTTTTTGGAAAGTGATGCCTTTAAGAGCTTCGACATAACCTTCAAGCGGCTTTTTGGTGTCTTCATTAAAGAAAAATACTGCATCATCAAGACGCGCCTTGATAACGCGCACATTGCCCGCTTTAATATTTTCAAACTCATCACCCAGATAGTTTGTCATTGTAATGAATTTGTTTATAAGTTTGCCGTCTTTATAGAGCGCGAAATATCTTTGATGAACCGCCATAACAGTTACAACAAGTTCTTCCGGAAGTTTCAGATATTCTTCGGAAAAATCGCAAACTGCAGGAACAGGATATTCCGTAATATAAGTTACTTCATCCAGCAAATCTTCTGTATAATAAGGTTCCGCACCAAATTTGGCGGCTTCTTCGTGCGCTTTGTCTATAATTCTTTGTTTTCTTTCGTTTTGGTCAACAATCACACAGCAGTTGCGCATCAACTCCACATAATCATCGGGATGTCCGATAATAACGTTTTGCTGGGCAAATCTGTGACCGCGTGAAACATTAGAACTTTCCCTGTCGATAATTTTTATTTTAACTTCGTCACCGTCAAGAATTGAAACAATCCATCTTATCGGGCGGGAAAATTTCTGATCGTTATTACCCCAGCGCATAAAGTGAGAGCCCTGAAGTTTCAGAACGAGGGAAGGAACATTTTCCTGCAAAAGTTCAACGATAGACTTGCCTTTTATTAAGATTTTGGCATGGATATAATCGTTTTCCAGATACAAATCATCAGGCGAAACACCGTTTTTATTGGCGAATCCGAGCCCTGCTTTTGAGAGGTTGCCCTCATCATCATAGGCAACTTTTTTAATCGGTCCGCGAACTATTTTAACTTCATCCGGACTGGATTTTTCCAATCCGTCAATAATAACAGCCAGACGCCGCGGGGTTGCATAAACTTTTATATCAGAAAACCCGACTTTATTGCCGTCGAGGAAATCTTTAAACAATTTTTCCAGCTGGCTTATTGCAGACGGTATAAATCTGTAGGGGAGTTCTTCTGTTCCAATTTCCAATAAATATTTACTCATATCCTGCCTTTTGCTTGTTTTTGCGGCTGCGTCACACGAATCAACGCAGGAACACCGCATAATATAACAAAAAAATTATACCTGCTGAAAAATTAAAGTAAAGAAGTCATATAAAAAAGGCGCCGTTTTAATGGCGCCTTTTAAGAGCAAAAAGTATTCTGATTTTTTTATCGATTACTTCCCCACATATCGTTTCTGTCACCATTATCGTACACATCATTTGTATTATTTTTTACATTTACGGTCACACCGTCTATTGTTGTTGTTCCGCTATAGTTACACTTGAATTCTTGAGAACCGATAATTATTCTACAGTAGAAATCTTGCAAAAAGATATGACCAGGACCTCCGCCTGTTGTCTGATTTAAAGTACAGGCGTTGTTTTTCTCATACAAAAATCTTAATGAAGTTCCTGACTGGTCTAATATGCCAACTGAAACACCATTTTCACAACCTGCTGCTGATGGACTTTCTGTATTTGTTCTGTAGTGATTACCAGAAACTACAAATTTTACAGGCGATATAGCACCAGTATCCCAATTTATAGAAAAATTATACCAGTTTCCAAAATTACCATTTGGAGAAACATATTCCCCTTTTCTTGTAAC
>CALVAS010000047.1 GCA_944325585.1 Candidatus Gastranaerophilales bacterium | reverse complement strand
GATCAAAAAGAGCTGTTCGCATGCTGTCAGTCACAGGATTTTGAGGATTATAATCAAAAAGAAGTTTATCTGCCAGCAATTTAGAGCTTTTTTCGTTATAAGCATTTAATACGGCATCATCCGCCTTATCTCCGGCCTTTATAATGTCTGCAATCGAAAGTTTTTCGCCGGAAAGAATATCTGTTTTATCAGCGACTCTTTTTTCATCAATTTCTTCATCAGAAAGTTTTTTTGTATCAAACCCGTTTTCAGAATCCTCCTGTACAAGTTCCGGTTCACTCTCAAAATCATTTTCAACATCTTTCTCCTGTTCTATCATATCAATTGCCGTATCAAGCACCTCTTTCCTGTCAAGATTTCTGCATTTTATATAATTTTCAACTCCGTAAAGTTTGCGTGCTATATCGTAAGGATCCGCATAATTTGATTCAACCATTTTAATTATCGGCTGCATATAAGATGTTTTATTTACAAGAAGTCCGGCTTTCACAATCGCAAGAACAGGAGTCGCTATATAACAGGAAGGGTTTAAAGCCGCATCAAGAGCACGCCCGACCAGACCCCGCGGACTTGTTCCGTTTATCACAGGACAAACCAGATACGGGCCCGGTTTTAATTTGCATTTTGCAAAAGCCTGTTCCATATTTTCCGTTGACGGCTCTATTTTCAAAAACCTTTTAGCCGGATCATACATCCCGCCGAGCCCGAGCGTTGTGTTTGTAAAAAATCTGATTGTTTCATTTTTGGAGTTTTCAAAATCTCTCTGAATTAAACTGCTCACAAGTCTTGCCGGATATTCAATATTTGTTGCAACACCTTTTATCCTGTCCATTCCGTACTTCGGCATAATTGATGCCCAGATTATATGTACAGGCCTGATTGCATATTTGTTGAGACCTGAATTAAAATTAAACATTTTCCGGTTGAATTTTTCAAATTTATCATAGCCCAGATACTCGTAAACATAATCAGGATATCTGCAATAGGGTTTTACCGGTTCCGCTGCGTTTGAGCTGACATTTGACAAAAAAGCAAATCCGATGATTAAGCAAGTAAACAAAAATATTTTTATTTTATTCATAAATTTTCCCGTCCGAAGTTGCTCGCCGACAAAGTATTTTATAAATAAAAAATAAAAAATTTATTGCACTACAGGATACCTTAACGGTTTAATAAATTTATACCATCTCAATTAATTTACGGGACTTTCTTGCACGGGTTCGGTTTCCGCGTTTCTCATACTTTTCTGTAATTTTTTTCATGTTTTCAGGCTTTATCACATCCTCAATCGGCATTTTAAGGTTAAAACCGAAACGATGTTTTATACCTTTTTTAGCTTCTTTTTCATACTTGACAGCACGCATAAAATAATCAGGATGATTTTCCTACAGATGAATCCAATCAAGCGGGGACTGATAAAAACATAAATAACAACCGTTTCGCTTCCTCCGTTTGTAATAATCAGGATAAAATATTAGCCGTTCAGCCAATATACATTAAAAACATTCCGTGATAACATGGTTTTTTGGAATTATAAAGCGCTATAAAATGGAGACATGATGAATAAACGTGAGACGAGTGCTCTCTTTAGGCAAGAGAGGTTTATTCTTGAATTGTTGAAATGTAACCTTACACAAAAAGAAATAGCTGAAAAATTGAATATAAGTACGCATGCAGCAAAATCACACATAAAAAGGCTTGAAAAGCTCGGGTTGTGGAAGGATAATTTTTTAGAATAAAAAAAATCCCCCGTTTCCGGGAGAATTGATAATACCCTTACAAATGGTGGTAATTAATAGTAAATCAAATTTATAATACAAATGTAAGGCATGACTAACAATTTGTCAAGTCCTTTTTTCTGATTTTTGCCACTTATTCGCCTGCTGCTTAATCCATAATCAGGCGTAACTCCACCATTTCCAGTCAGGCACAGCTTCAGTGGGGTAAGCAACGTTTATATGTTCAATAATTTCAGCTTTTTCATTAGGTCCTTCTGTCATGCCGGGTAAATCAAACCAACCATCACCCATTTTAATACCGGATTTGTATAAATCTTCGGCCATGCTGTCACAGTAATCAGCCCCTACCTGATATGCGGCATACTCTCCCTTTACAGCTGATGTAAAATACTGTAATCGAAGATAATCCTCAGAACTTAAAGAATTTATATTTTCCTTATAATAATTATATTCACTAAGAGACATCACTCCTTTTTCATAAAGTTTGTCTATTAAATACTCATCTTTTTCACTATTCCAAGCTGCTCTTCCGGGCGTAGTTTCCTCATAACTGCTATAAAGATATGATGTTGCATGTGTAAGTTCATGGACCAAAACAGCAACAAACACCTGCCATGCCCCATTTAACAGTCTTATATCCAGGACAATACCGTGATCAACATCCGAGGTATCATAATCATAAACATAATTTTTAATTTTTGCACCGTTGTAATCTGAAATCATCGCTGCACTTATATAAGAACCTGCTCTATATGATTCTCCTATTACACCTTGAAACCCCGGATTCAAGTCACTTAATGATATATTTCCAACTTTTATATCACTGTGCAAATCTACACCCTCTTCTGTCAATCGTTCTAGCGCTTGAAGCTGATCAGTCAATCCGGCCGCCTCAAGATATTCCTCGGTTCTGTCAAGTGCAAACTCTAATTTCCCCTGTTCATCAAGCGATTCGTAATATGACTGGAGTTCATCAGCGTAGGCATCAACTTTCGCCTTATAAGATTCAAAAGACTCTCCTAGTTCCTCACCAATCAGCATCTTAATCTCATCAGACGTAAGAACAGAATCGGAGTCTGCATCAAGCATATTAAATACACGGTTTATTGTGCCGAAAAAGTCATAATGGCTGTCTTCCCAGTCATCATTTTTTGTTAATTCAATCAACTGTGAGCGGGAAATCCCTGTTTTTTCAGTAATTGAGGAATCCTGTTCATTCAGCCAGTCAAACATACTTTCTACATCATAAAATTCATCCAAAAATGATGGTTTTGCTTCTTTATCCGGCTCATCCGGCTCTACTCCGCCGCCTTTATGATGCAAATCATAAATAATTCGTTTTATATTTTCAATCTTTGATGAAGTCAAATCTTCCAAAGTAATTGAATTATTAACGTTTATTTTGATATTTGGAGCAGGATTATTAATTTTCTTTATAATTCCGGTACATTCATTTACATCAGAATCCACGCATTCCGCAATAACGCCGGAATTCTTTTTTACAACATCATCGGCAATTGAATAAATAGTTGCATTTGTATTTTCCTCAAGCATTTTTTCAATAATACCTGAAGATTCTTCCCCGTTAATATTTTCCTGCTCGGCATCTCCGTTAGTCTCCCTGTGTATGGAATTAATCTGTTTTTTGACTACGATTTGCAGCAAAGGTAATTTTGTTTGTAAATTACTGGTCATAACAAAATTAAAGACGACATTTTCAGAATTATTCTTTAAATTCTAACACTTTAATTTACAAAACTTTACATATTAAAAACTGAATACTATTTACCTTATTTATAACGAAGCTGATAATCTTCGCCGCTGCCAAAAACTTCCAGAGTAAGGGGCGAACCGTCATAACTTTCCGGCGGCGGATTATAAGACTTTAAAGCTGACAACATATTTTTTGCCGCAACCATTAACGGCTTGTTTGCAGTATTTTGATAGAGTTTTTTCTTCTTCAAATTCCCGTGTCTGTCAAGTACAAACTGGACTTCACACGTGCCTGAACCTTCAATCCCGACTGTATCAAGGTTTGCCATTAATGCGTTCTTTAGTCCGTCTTTGTACAGATTCAAATCTGCATAAGGATTAACAGGAACACTGTATGCGGGTGTATCATCCCAAATTTGCTCAATATCCGGAATATCTTTTACAACAGTTTTTTCTGTTGTATTGGGTAATTTTTCTCTTTTTTTAGGTTCCGGCCCTAAAAATAATACAAATACCAGCGAAAAAACACAGCATAAAGAAAATATTGTTATTGAAAGCCAATTAACCGGCAATATAGGACGCTTTGTGATAATTTCAACATCATCATCCATGTAAGACTTAACCGGCTCTACAGGCGCATCCGGAATCTCCTCAAATACGTTATTTCCGCAATCGCAATAATCAACCTTATCTTTATATAGTGTTTTGCACTCTTTACATCTGTACATATCTGTATTTATTATACCATATTATTTCTTAATTTTCACGTTTATAAGTTCCAGCATAAAAGATTTATGAAGCTGCGGCTTTAAGCCGGCAACAACAAAGGTTGCACAAAACATTGCAATTACTAATACTAATGTAGAGGTAATCAAAAAAGTTTTCCTGTTTATCATAACCTTATCCTTTCATAATCCGAATAATCTGCCGGTGAAGAGTATTGTGTTGTGTAATCCAGCAAAAATCCGCCTTTAAATCTGACTTTCTTTCTTTGCGTATTGGCAGGGAAGTTCAAAATCGGATCCCCTTCCAGCCTTTTTAATATACTTATCATATCAGCTTTTGCCATTGCTGCGTATTTTCTGCTTGAGCAGGAATAAGTCAAATTTGTAATACGTCCGCTTTCAGAAACATCAAATGAAAACAGAATTAATGTTCCGACCGGAGCTTCAATAGCCGATTCATCCATAATTCTGTTTTGGAGTTCACTTCTCCAAACGTTCCAGGCAATTATTTCTTCTTTTGTACCTTTAAATTTTCTGTTGCCGACTTCATCACTTGCTTTCAACTCCACATTATCCTGCGGGATTTCAAGATTCAAATCAGTTTCCGCCATCGGTCTTTGCAAGTCAGCTATGTTCAAATCCTGATCTGTAAAAAGCATTTCCTGATCGGAAAAATTGATATTCTGTTCCTGATATGAATCCTCTGTTCCGATAAGATTAAATTCCATATCGGACTCTCTTTGCGAAGTATTGTTTTCAAGTTCCAAATCGCTGCTTTGAATTACTTCAGAACCTGTCTGCATATCCAGTGACAACTGTTTATCATCATCAGGTTTTATATGAATTGTTTTATCCGGAGTTTTTGCAATCTTTTTCTCTGTTCTTACAAATTTCACTTTAACTTCAAAGTCCGAAACCACGCGGGAAGTCGGATGCATCAACTGTTCTTTGATTTTAAAGTTCATATTTTCAAGCGTAACAGGTTTGTGCATATCCGGATGTATTATCAGCACAAACACTGTAAGAAATATATAAATAAATATTATAAATCCTTTGAAACGCTTCATTTTTTATCATTTAGTCTTTATCAAGTTTAGCGATTAACTCATCGCATGCATAAATATCAAACATTGTTTGAGAGAGCATGAAAGTTTCTGCAATCAACAATGCTGTCGGAACAAGAGCTGCAACGAAACTTAAGAACAAACCTTGCAAATCTCCGCCGATTTCCGTTGCAAAGTAGGAAATGTTCATTGTAAATTCGATAAAGATTATTGAGCAGCCGATAAATAGAAATCTTCTTTTATCAGATTCCAGTTTTCTTGCCCCTTCCAGCCCGAAAATAGTTACACCGTGCTGTCTGTAATCACTGAAACCGTCCTGTTTTATAACCTGAGATGCCTGAACTTTTTTGGTTGCTGTAAAAGCTGCAACAAATGAGAAGAATGCGGCAACAATTAAACAAGTTGCAAGAACCAAAAATACAGGTGAAAATCTTAAGCCGGAAATTCTTATCCAGCCTGCAGCTTCAGGAAAGCACATTGCAAGAGTGTTGGAAACACCATATGCCAAAAACGGTGCAGTTAAGATACCGATTACAACTTCGCCGGTTGATTTTAGCTGAAGATTAAAAATTCTGTCTTTAATATTTTGAATTTTAGTTTTTGAAAAACTGTTTACGTATCTTTCAATCCATTGTCTGTAAGATTTGAGAACTGATTCAAAATCTTCTCGGTACTCATACTTGTTGAGAGTCATTGCCCACTCGCCTGATGTGTGTTTGAAATATCCGCAGCCGAGAGACAATGCCGTTAATAATCCGGAGAAGAACAGTGAAATAAACACCGCAAATGTTACAAAATCATTTAAGTTCATATAATAAACAAGGTTTACCACATAAATTCCGAGCATAAATATCAAGCCGAGAACAACCATAAAACCTTGTGCAAAACGTGCAGTCGGTGAAACGTTTTTGTCATTTGAACTTTGCAAAAACAGGTAAACGCCCTGCTTTAGCATCAACGCAGCACCGAAAACAAGAATGGAGTACGCAACCCAAACTTTGATATTTGTCGGCATATGAAGATAATTTGCGGATTCTTTGATTGACAAGCCCATCAGATAATTTGCCAAACCGAATGCACAAAGTATTGAACTTATTGCCATTGCAAAGTGTAAAAATACATTTGTTCTTGTATTTGAACCGATTTTATTTTTCAAATCATTTATTTGAAACGCAACCTGTTTTATAATTGCAACACGCATTGCTTCAATATCTGCTCTTTGTTTATCCAATTTAACTTTTGTTGCGGCATTCGGGTCATTACCGTAAAGCCTTTTCATATCTTCTTCAGTCAGTTCTTCTTTAGGCATTGTTGCAACAACTTTTTTAACCGGAGCTGTTTCAAGAATTTTTATATTAATAAATTCACTGCTTCCGGCAAACATAATTTTACAAATATTTCCGATTTCAACTTTTTTTATCGGCTGCCCTTTAAAAAGCACCTTCTCATTATGGAAGGTATTCATCAAAACGCATTTGTTATCGTCCTTGTCGCACTGAAGCGTGAGAAGAACATCAAAATCCAAATCCAATTGAAAATCACAATTGGGGTTTGTACCGATATTAATTACATCTTTATCATCAAATACCTTTTCATGTTTTGAAGATGATACAACAATTGTCATAAATATTTCCTCATGTTTTTAAAAGTAGTAAACTTATTTGTTATCTGCCAAGAGCATGGATAAACTGTCTGATAGCTTTGTCTGTATTTTGTTCAGGCGACACGATAAGTTGTTTTTCGCCAAGAACAGGGTTGAGTTTTTCTTTAACTTTGTCTAATTTTTCAGGATGCGCATACAAAAACATCATAGCTAACCCCGGCATATATTTTTTTGCATTCTCAACATTTTGAGGAAGCAAATCCCAGTTAATTTGTTTTTCAACTGCGCCTTCATTTTCCAAATCGCCAAGCACAACAATAGCCGGAATGTAACCCTCTTTTTGCATAGCAAGAGCATGATTGAAACCTTTTTTCAGAGCAAGCCCGTATGCTGTTCCGTAATCTTTGCTGTCATATGCTGTAAATGCATCCAGCGCCTTTGTTATTCCGGAACCGTTGAACGGAGTTCCCTCATAAATCAGATAGGCATCTTCAGATACTCTTAATATTTTAATCTGATCCTCAGGGTCCAGAAGATTGCAAATTTGTCTTAAAGTTTTCTTCTGATCGTCAAGAGCCTTCTGATTGGAAGCGGATGAATCCACCAGAAATATTACGGCAGCAGGTTTGAAATCATCAACTTTTACACGTGACATTGCTGACCATAATAATTTTCCGACAATAGACAGTGCAACTATAAGAATTCCTAATATTATTAATCTTTTATTATTCATAACTCTCTCATTTTCTCATACAATCTTTTTAATATAATATTATCATATACATCCCTTTAAATCAATCTTTTAGTGTAATTTTAACAACATGCCAAAAGTTTTCGATTGTGATAGAATCAAACAATAAAGGAGAAGTTTTTATGGAAAAATTTTTGGAAATATTTGCGGTAATTTTGGGAGCATATTTAATAGGCTCTATTCCGACAGGTTATATAATCGTTAAACTTGCAACAGGACAGGATATCAGAACAATAGGCTCCGGTTCTACCGGTGCTACAAACGTTAAAAGAGTAATGGGTAAAAAATGGTTCTTTATTACTCTGCTTCTTGACGCGTTCAAGGGAGCATTGCCTGTTATTCTGGCATATATTTTCGCAACTAATTTTACGGACATAGGACTTTTGCCTGTTCTTGCGGCTGTCGCGGTTATTCTCGGACACAGCAAATCAATATTTCTTAAATTCACAGGCGGAAAATCCGTTGCATCAGGTGTGGGAACAATATTAGCGCTTAACTGGATGGTCGGACTTATTATTGCAGCTATTTGGGGAATAATTACATACACTTCCAAATATGTTTCATTAGGTTCAATAATCGCACTTGCTATATCTCCGTTTTTGATGTACTTGTTTAAACAGCCGCCCGCATACATTGTTTATTGCGCACTGGGGGCAATTTATATAATTTATCTTCACAGATCAAATATTCAAAGACTGATTAAAGGTGAAGAAAACAAAGTGAGATAAAAATGGATTTTACAATTTTATTAATAGGACTCGGCATAATTATTGCAATAATTATTGTCGGAAAAATTTTGAAAATAGTCGCAAAAATTATTTTTACAATCGTATTAATTCTGGCGATTGCTATCGGAATTTTCTGGTGGCAGAAGGACAATATTTTAAAATCCTTCAATAAAACCGGATACTCAATTGAGTTTAATCAGATTAACCTTTAATCATTTTTCCGAAGGTCTGGCTGTTTGTAAAGTTCAAACTTGATTGGGAACGGTTTTGAGAAGAGGATGCAACCGGTGTTTCATTTTTATTTTTGTTAACGTTGTAAGACTGAATTGAACGTTTGCCTGTAAGACGTTTCATAAATTCGTAATAATCTTTCTTAAATCCGGTTGCGTTATTTTGTTCTTCTTC
Organism: Candidatus Gastranaerophilales bacterium; assembly: GCA_944325585.1. GTDB lineage: Bacteria > Cyanobacteriota > Vampirovibrionia > Gastranaerophilales > Gastranaerophilaceae > Scatenecus. The sequence goes on along the minus strand of CALVAS010000047.1, from coordinate 5,111 downwards.
CAGTTTAAGAAGTTCGTTACGCGTATGCATACCTACAGGAACCCCGACTGATTTTCTGGTCAGCCATTCGCCGATTGTTGTATTAGTTAATGTAATCCAGCTCATTCCCATCAAAGAACCGTTATATTGTTTTTGGAATGTTTTATTAAACAAATCAATCAGAAGAGTTTGGTAGAATAATCTTGAACCTTCTTGAACAAATCTTTCTTTAAATTTGGTTTCTGCACCTTCTACATCGTTTCCGTTGGACTTAAGCATAACCATATTGTAGTTATCTGTCATAAGGAACCATATTGTTGCAGCAGAAGCCGCTGTTTTTGCAAGGTTTGAAAGATCGCTGTTCGGAAGATTTGACATAGTATTTACGTTAAACGCTTTCAACGTATTGTCCATTACAAAGTCATAAAATTTCTTTTGATATTTTTCTTTAAGCTGTACATCATTTGTACTTGCTATTGCTTTTTTATATTTACCGGCTTTATCGTAAATTTTATCGAAACTTTTTGAAACAGCTTCCATATTAAGTTCATCAATTGACTTAACTGATTTCGGTGATTTTTTCACAAATAATTCCACAATTCCGTTTGCAATTTTATACGGGAATTTGACAATGCTCCACATAAACGAGAACGGAGTAATTACAAAATTCACCAGCGGCTTTATTTTTTTGTCTCTTGTGCCGAAGTTTACAAGACCGTTTAGAGCATCCGTATAGTTTTTAAACATTTTTCCGTTTTTCTCTCCGGATTTTTCAAGCGCGGTTTTAATTTCATCAGCAAAAGAGGTATCTGAAATTTTATTTAAACCGTTGTTTTTAATTCTTGAAATCAGGTCTGCATTTTGAAGAGCTTTGTCTTGTAAAACAGTTTTTATTTTTGCAAGCTCATCTTTTAATGCAGCGTCAGATTTCATATTTTTAACATTTTTATACTGATATTTTGCGGCAAGTTCTTTATAGTCGTTTTTGTTTAAGATACCAATTAAAGATTTCAAATTCTTTTTCAAAACATCCGGATGAGTATCATCCTTTGCCATATTATCTAAAAATTTGTCAATTACTTTTATGTCGGAGGTTTTGTTCAATTCGTTAATAACTTTTTCAACAACCTGCTCACGGGAACGAATTGCAACAGCTTTATATTGTTTTCCGCGGGTTGTAAAGCCGAGTTCCGCTAAATTATCGGCGACTTCGTCTATTTTCTTTTGTGAAACTTTATAATCTGAAACTTCAGCAATATTTTTGTAGAAATTTTTGAACGGCTTAAACGCTGCTTCAAAGGCTGCATCAATTCTCGGGATTTTTCTAAGTCCCTTTATTGAAAAGCCGATTGCGATAGATGCCGCAGCTGCTTTCACCAGTGTATCAAACGAAAGAAGCGGTTTTTGTAATTTTTCTTTTGAATTTGATTTATTTTCATTGTTAGATTTAAAACTCAAACCTTCAGGCTTGATTTGCGCCTCGGGGGCATGATTTTTTTCGTTAATTTTTCTTGCTTCTTCCGGCGTCAATCTTGTAATATGTTTGCCGTTTCTGAGACGTGAATACATTTCGGTAAATAAAACCGTAATTCCGGTATTCAGCATAATTCCGGCTTTTGAATTGTTGATAAGTTTATTGAGCGCACCCATTGTAATAAGAGTCAAATACCCGCTCATCAAAATTCTTGAAGTTTCCTGTTTGAATCTTGCGCGTTTCTCTTTTTTCGCTTCAGCCGGATTGTCATCCATCATCCGTGAAAGGTTGTATGCGTCATTTGCAAGAAATATTGCCGGCGGCAATCCTGAAACGAGTCTGTTCAATGCTCTTTCATGTTTGGTATCGTAATTTCCGACTTTCGAATCGAAAGATTTCATTGAACGTTGGAAAATATGCCATTGCATATTATCATCAACACTTTTTTCAACTTTTGCTCTGACTTCATCAGACAAGTTATCAACTTTAACACCGAGTTTTTTGGCTTCGTTTTTCAACTCTTCATCAATAGTCATTTTACGAAACTCAAGAAGCCCCTGAAACGCATTAACTTCATAATCTATTTTTGAACGCTGCCTGATTTTTTTAAACATTGGTTTTTCAAGGACTTTTTCCGCCCAGTTTTCCAGAGGTTTAAAATGTCCGAGACCCTCCACCATTCCGTTAAGAATATCACCCGGAAATTTCAGGAACGGATCGGAAAAACCATTCCCGACAAGAGTAGGAATGGTCTTTTTAGAAACAATAACATTATTACCTTCTGTTTTAACGAGGTTGGACTTTATGACCGCTTTATAAAGGTGGCGAACCATGCCGTCAAGCGGCTCATCCATTTCGTTCAGGAATTTATTGACATCGGCTTTTGCAACTTCTTCATAAAGCCTAAAAAAAGAGCCTTTAAAAGCTAACTCGTTTGAATTTGTTTTTAAAGGACTCTTATTTAAACCTGAATTTTGAGACATGTGTTCGGAAGAGAACGATTTTGGCAGCGGCACCGAATTTTGGGATACCTCGCCGTTATTTTTTCGCTTTGGCCGTATCGTCTGTTGAATTTTTCCTACTAACATTTTTAATCCTTCCCGTCATGTATTTTTAACTGAATTAAAATTTTTAGCAAGAGGGATTATATAAAAAATTTACGATAGTTTACAATTCTTTTTTGTAATATAAGGAAACTTTAGACAGCAGAGATTATGGCTTTTAAAAGCGCTTTAAAAGCTGCTTTTGCAGCATTTGTTGTTTCAATAACTTCTTCATGCGAAAGACTTTGTCCGCCTTTTACGCCGGCCGCCGCATTTGAAATACAGCTTATTCCCAAAACCTTCATTCCGCAGTAATTTGCAACAATTGCCTCGGGCACGGTCGACATTCCGACGGCATCAGCACCCATAATCCGCGCCATCTTAATCTCTGCCGGAGTTTCGTAACTCGGTCCGGAAGATGCAAAATAAACCCCGTGCTGAAGTTTTATTCCAAGTTTTTCAGCGCAGGATTCGGCTATTTTGATTAAATCTTTCTTGTAAATCTCGCTCATATCAGGAAATCTTTCGCCCAAAGTGCCGTCATTCGGCCCGATTAAAGGGTTTGTTCCCATAAAATTGATATGGTCTGTTATTAACATCAAATCAGACGGTTTGAAATTTTCGTTGACCGCGCCGGCCGCGTTTGTAAGAATAAGAGTTTTAACGCCGAGCTTTTTCATAACTTTTACGGGATATGTAATTTCGCTCATTGAATGCCCTTCATAAAAATGATTCCGCCCCTGCATCATCACAACGCGCTTCCCGTCAATTTCAGCAAAAACAAGCCTTCCTTTATGCCCCTGAACAGTCGATTTGATAAAATCGGGGATCTCGGTATATAAAAGCGCATAATCACAATGTTCATCAGCAAATTTGCCGAGGCCGGATCCCAAAATTATCCCTATTTCCGGTCTAAAATCTTTTGTCTTCTCTTTAATAAACTCTAACGTATTTTCCATAAAAACTCCCCGCTTAAACACAAATGCGCACAAAAGTTTAAAAAACTTTTGTGCGCATTAAAACCTTCTCTAGCCGACAAGTCTGTTGTCGTCAGCTTCTGATGCCTTTACCATAATAGCATGTTCTACAGGATTTTCCTTTGAATAACCTGTGTCGTAATTTTCTTCAAATCCGAAATCATCATGAGCTTTTTTAGCCTGATTTTCGTCAACCAGTTTTTTTGCGAGTTCTGCAATCTCATAAACAAGCTGATATCTGTTATCAGTGTTTTCGTTTAAATCCCATGCTACTTTTATAATCTGTTCCATATGTAAACCTCACAATTTAAATAATATTAATACTATAATACAAAAAATTTTTTGGCAAGTGGCAAAAATCATGTGTTTATGTATAATTAGAAATATGGTAAAGGATTTTAAACTGCATTTTTACGCATGGATTGAGTTTTTTATATGGCTGCTCATTTTGTGTTTGGTAATCGGCGGAATAAGAATTTACCATTATAACAAATCAAAAGAATTAAAGACTTATCAAATTTTTATGCCTGATGTTGACGGAATGATAGTGGGCTCGCCCGTCAAATTTATGGGAGTTCAGGTCGGATATATTCAAAAGATTCACATCATAAACAACACTGTTTATGTAAAATTTGTCATAACGGAAGAAGGGGTTTCAATTCCGCAGGGTTCGATTGCAACGGTTGAATTCAACGGTCTCGGCGGCTCAAAGTCGCTTGAAATAACCCAGCCGACAAAAGAAACTCTTGATTCCAAGCAATTTATTGTAATCAACCAGCCCAAACGGCTTAATGCTTCAATTTCTCTGCTTGATGAAATGTTCGACAAACTGGGTGCTATCGGAACAAGAAGCGCTTATTTTTTAAACCAGTTTAAAGATGACACAAAAGAGGTTAAAAATATAAATCCGTCAATAATTACGAATGAAATTGACAAAGTTAATAATGTTCTTGATAGAATGGAAAAAAATAACCAGGATTTTAAAAACAGAATGAAGGAGTGGAAAAGATGAATTTAGGAAATGTACGAGTAATTTCAAACCCTGTTGTTCTATTAAATTTATGCACAATGCGTGACAAAAAAACGGACAGTCAGGGGGTTCGTATTGCAACAAGAAAAATTACAAGAAGTCTTTTATATGAAGCTTCACAAAATCTTCCTCTTGTCGAAAAAGAAATTACAACACCAATAACAACTTTCAAAGCTAAAACAATAGACCCCGATATCAATATCATAATTTCACCGATTTTGAGAGCGGGGCTTATTTTTACGGACGAGGCAATCGACATTCTGCCGCAAGCCTGCATCCGCCACATAGGAATGTACAGGGACGAAAAGACTCTAAAACCTATCTGGTACTATAACAAAGTTCCGATGGAGGCGCCGAACCCCGAAAAATTCTATATCTACATTACAGACCCGATGCTTGCAACAGGCAATTCTCTTCTTGAGGCGATTAAACTTTACGCAGACAAAGGGATTCCGATTAAAAACATCAAATGCATCTGTATAATTGCAGCACCGCAGGGTATTGAAAATATCCAAAAACATTATCCTGATATCGAAATTATTACAGCTGCGGTCGACGAAACCCTGAACGAAAAAGGATATATTGTTCCGGGAATGGGTGATGCAGGC
>CALVAS010000046.1 GCA_944325585.1 Candidatus Gastranaerophilales bacterium | reverse complement strand
GAGGGTGTTCTTGTAAATTCGTTTATAAAAGACGGCGGCACTGCTTCCGGCATAAATCTTAACGACACGATGGACACACTCGTAATTTCACAAAACACCCAAATGCCCGAAAAACTTTATGAAACAGACACAAAAAGCGAAAAAAGTCTTGTTCCGATTAGCGCCGTTGCACTTGGTGTTATGGGAACAATAACCGGACTTACGGGTTTAATTTATCAGAGTTCAAAAACAAATCTTACAATTGATTCATTAAAAAGACTTCCTTCAACTGTCAGAAACGTTGCAATTAACGAAGAAACCATACAAGCGCTTTACAGAATTATCGAATGCCCGAACAGAAAAACAATTCTTGCGGGCTGCGGTGTATTTGCGCTTACTGCAATGGCGTTTATGGGAAAAACATTTTTGGACGGATTCCGTGATGTATGGGTGAAGAAAAGAGAAGCAGATATACAAAAAAATCTGCAGGAAAAACTTATAGATATTGAAACACAATCTTTTGCGGGAAAAATTCAAATAACAAGAAGCATGCTCTCACAAAAGGCGATTGAACTCGGCAAGTACCTTAAATTTGAACCCGCCAAAAAACATTCGCCCGATGAAACGTTTCAAGCATTGATGTTTAAAGGTTCTGCAGGTGACAAGGAGCACAAAAATACTCAACGCAATAACAATAATATTAATTATATATTATTAGGTCTTATGACATTTGCAGGAATTATCGGACTGGGATTCTTATCACTCAAAAATCTTACAAAAAGCAAAGTTAAACTTGATGATTTTGTAAAAAATATTAATCGTGAAATAGAAAATATCGTAAAAAATTCGACAGAAGAGACCAAAAAACAGGATATGGCAAATTTACACAATCTTTTCAAGTCAATAGAGCCGACAAAAGAAGAGATTAGAAACCATCTTGAAAAACTTTCCTGGAGCGACAAAGAAAAATTTATAAAAGAACTTACAACAGAAGTTGCAAAATCAACGGCGGACGCAAATCCTTATTGTGGCGGAGGCTCAACCCCAAAACCGACATTTTACTCTCATGTAAATGATTATCGTGCATTTTTATATAATTATCTGCTTGATACGGACAACAAACAGTTTAAAGCATTATTTCTCGGTACAACCGGCCTGACTGCAGTCGGCTACGGCGGAAAACTTGCGGGAGAAGCGATTAAAGACGTTGAGGTTAAAAAACTCAACGCTGACACAGAAGCCGAACTTCAACAGAGACTTGTTACAACAGAATTAAAAAACTTCAAATCCAAAAAAGATGCGGCGATTCGCCCGTTAATGGATGAATTTTACAAACAGGCAAGGGAAGGCAAACCTAAAGAAGAATTAAAAACAATGGCAGATAATATATTATTTGAAATTAAAAACGGTCCGCCTTTTGTATATTCATAATTTTTTACATTTCACCATGCCTGTAAACAAAAAGGAGTCAAAATGATTCAACCGATACAACAATATAATATTAATGCAAGACCGAATTTTGCACCCAATCCTCAAAATTCGATACAAATGCCGTCAGGTCAAAGGAATTATATTCTTGTTGACCCGATTAAGGTTGATTATTTTGTGAAACAAAAAGAAAATGCTCTTCCTTATCTTGCAAATGTTCTTGCAATATCAAACAATGAGGCGGAAATAACTGAAAATCTTTATATAGTTGACAGGCTTCTTGAAAACAACACAAAAGGCGTTGAAAAAATGTATCCTGTATTATCCAGATTTAACAGCACCACTTCACCAAACATTCAAACATTTTTGGCCGGAATTTACCGCAAAACACAGATTCCTGACGCATTCGGCCCGCTTGTTTCAATGCTTATAAGAAATTCTATCAACCCGCCGTCTGCAAATTTTGATCCGAACGAAGAAATCGGAGGTGCCATTCTAGCCTATCTTTCAGACCGTTTTCGCAAATAATAATATAATACTATTTGTAAACTTTTCTTAACATTTTTGATACAAAAATTAAAGAATAGTGCCGCAAATGTCGTTACCACATGCGTAAGTACACAAAAGACGAAAGGAAAGACAGACAGTCATGGGAATGGCAGCGTCACAAGCTAGATTTTTAGGTTTGACAGCCCGAAAGACTAATGTTGAGTTCGAAGGTCAGCAGATCAACCAGCAAAGAACCTCATTGTCTAATCAGTCTGCAAACTACTATAATGACCTGTTGGGTATGACTGTTCCAACACCTCCTTCCGTTGACAGTTACACACAAACAGTTTATACATTTGAAGACGGCGCTTTAACTAACGAAATTACCGCAATGATTGCTCAAACAGACGGTTCTTATACAGTAAGCTATCTTTCAAAATGGCAGGATGACTATGTTCCTGTTGCAGCATCCACAAGTGTTATTAACGTTCAAAACGGTCAATACTATGTTGGTTCTGTTGCTTTAAGAGTTTTGGGAACAGAAGATCCGTCCGAAGAAAATGATGAAGAAAGAGCTGCAAAACAAGCCGAAGAACAGGCTTGGATGGCTCAATTACAGGATAAATACGGAACTGATGAATGGTATATCAGATATGTAACAGATACAACCACAGGTCAAGAAGTTCCTTACTTCTACAAGAAATCCGACATTGACAACAATGCGAATATGGTTGATGAAAACGGAAACATATTAAGCAACATCAATTGTTACACAATCGGCAGCGACACAAAAGTAGAAGAAATTAAAGCAGTTGAAGGCTGCCGTGTTGAACGCGACACTTCAGGAAGATTTATTTCAATTCATATTCCGAACAATGACGGAACCGGAACTTACACTGAATATGCCTTAACAACAAATACGGTTACTGATCAGGATGCATACAACGATGCTATGAACGAATATGAACATGAAAAATATCTTTATGATCAGGCAATTGAAGAAATCAACGCAAAAATCGAAATAATTCAAGCACAAGATAAAAACCTTGAATTGAGATTAAAACAATTAGACACCGAACAAAACGCAATTCAAACCGAAATGGATGCGGTTGAAAAAGTTATCGAAAAGAACACTGAATCAACCTTCAAAACATTCGGTTAATCCTAAATAAAAACGAGATGATAAATTTTATCGTTTCCACATACTAAAACTCAAAACTTAAATAGTTATATAATTTAAGATTTGAAAATTATCGTAGAAAGAGCTTTATTTATAATATTTCCTTTCCCTTTTTCCTATTAATTTTCAACGGCCGCGAGGTCGTTTTTTTTTTGCGCTGTTTTTTTTGTCTGTATTTGACGAGCGGGAAAGCCCCCCTTCTTTTTTGATACTTAATCAAAAAAGTGGGGTCCCTCCTTTTTCCTATTAATTTTCAACGGCCGCGAGGTCGTTTTTTTTTGCGCTGTTTTTGGGCAGTATCTTCACGAGCGGGAAAGCCCCTCCCCCTTCTTTATTATAAAGCTCTGAACTCTTTAAACAAAACCTTTTATGATATAATTTAGGCATGAGCTTTGATGAAAAATACAGTAAAATTTACAATCTCGTAAAAGATGAAATTAACACTCTTGAAAATCGTTTAACTGATGAAATTAAACTTTCCCCGTTTACGGACTGTGCGTTAAAAAAGTTTTTGACTAGAAAAACCAAACGAATCCGTCCGCTGCTTTCATTTCTTTATCTTAAAGCACGTAATAAAAAAATTGATAACGCGCAGTATGAATTCCAAACTGTTATTGAAATTATTCACAATGCATCTCTCATCCACGATGACGTAATCGACGAAAGTATGACACGACGGGGAGATGCAACCCTAAACACAAATTTCGGCAATAAAATCGCGATTCTTACAGGAGATTACCTTCTGTCGCTTGCCTTAAAAAAACTAAACTCGCTTAACTCGCCCCAAATAATAACAATGTGCGCCCAAACTCTCGAAAACATGTGTCAGGGCGAAATTAATCAGCATTTTAACAAATTTCATATTACGAATATTGATGAATATCTTGAAAAATCAGAGCAAAAAACCGCCCGTCTTTTTCAAACAGCTCTTTGCGGCTCAATGCTTCTTTCAGGCGAAAACGACACGAATGACGTAAATGAATTTGCGCGCAATTTCGGAATAGCATTTCAGATAAGAGATGATTTGTTGAATCTTACGGATAAAAGCAATTTAAAGCCCTCACAAAATGATATTGAAAACGGAATTTACAATGCTCCGGTCATTTTTGCGGGAAGCACTTCTAACCTTGATGAGGGGATTGAAAAAACAAAATCTTTGTTGAATAATTATATGGTTGAAGCGGATAAACATCTGAATTCAATTGAGGATAATCAATATACGCAAGCAATCAGAGAGCTTTTGGAAATTTTAAATTATGCATAAAATAAAAGAGAATTTGACAAAATATTATCAACAAATTAAATCCAAATATGAAAAACTGAATCCTGTTGTGCGTGAAATAATTGAAACAGTTGTTTTCGTACTTGTAATGGTTATAATTATAAGATTTTTTATAGGGGAAATCCGCTGGATTCCTTCAGCATCAATGCATCCAACGCTTTTGGAGGGTGACAGAATTGTTGTTGAAAGATATTCAAGATTCTACAGAAACCCGAAACGCGGTGATATTATGGTATTTTATCCGCCGTTTGAAACTTTGGAAAACACTCCCTGGCGTGTATTTTCAAGACTTACCGGATTTTTCTGCAAAGACATTGCCTACATAAAACGTGTCATCGGACTTCCCGGCGAAAAGGTAAAAATAACCCCTGACAAAGACGGTAAATATACTGTTTATATTAACGGAGAAGCGCTTAATGAACCTTATGTGCAAAGTCCTTATGACTATCCTCTGTGCTCTGAAACAGTAACCTGTGAATTTGAAATTCCTGAAAATCAATACCTTATGCTCGGCGATAACAGAGGCAATTCTCAAGACGGAAGATACTGGGGACTTCTGAAAAAAGACAGATTTATCGGTCGCGCCGTTACAATTTTCTGGCCGCCGCGAAGAATTAAAAAACTATGGCAGTAAATGATAAATTTTCATATAATCAGCCATTAATTGAGAACTTGTCGCGTTTGCAACATTTGCTTTTACAGTCTGCTCGCTGTCTGTTTCGGAAACTTCTTTAACCTGCTGATTTTCTTTTCTGCTTTCGGTTGCAGCCTGTTCAATCTGTGCTTCCCGAATATAATCCTCTACAGCCTGTTGAATCTCCTCGATTTTGGCTTTGTCGCCGGCATATGAACCCGTTGATTCAACCCCGACTTCCTCAAGCTGCTGCATAATTTGATACCACTCGTTATAATTCGGAACAGTAGTTCCTTGCGCTGCCGCCGCAGCTTTAACTTCTTCTAAATCATCAATTCCTGTTATTTTATCTGCCATAATTGCTCTCCTTTTGCCGGATTTACGAATTACACCTCAAACTCTGCGCCGGCAAACTGCCTTAAATATATAAAGTTAAATATTCCCTGACAATTTCAGCAGAAAACATTTTCGTAATAAAAATTAACATTACATTTTGAACGTTAACAGCTCAGAAATAGAAAGATTAAATGCTGATGCAATCTGAAGCAGGTTTGTATTTAAAAATTAAAGACGATTATCCTATAAAAATCCAACAATTATTTATTTAAAAATATGCACATTAAAATTATTAAGAAAAATTTACAAATAAGCCCGAAAGTTGCCTTATAAGCGTTTTTTATTCATGCAAGCAAATATTGATTATGTGCCGATTTTAGAAAAACAACCATATAAAATTAAAAACTTTTCTCTTTCAGCGTAGCTTAAAATCACTTGCATTCAAATATTTTCCAAGTAATATAATATTGTACCCTTAAAAGGGTGATTTGTGCACATATAAAAATTAGCCGAAAAAGAGGAACTAATGTCAAAAGACGTCATAGAAATCGAAGGTACCATAATAGAATCAATGCCGAATGCAATGTTTCGGGTCAAACTTGAAAATGACCACGAAATTCTTGCTCACATTTCAGGCAAAATAAGAAAAAATTTCATAAGAATATTACCGGGTGACAAAGTTAAAGTTGAAATGACTCCATACGACCTTACAAGAGGCAGAATAACATTCCGGCTTAAATAAAACTTTAATCAAAGAAAATAATACGTACATTTATATAAAGGAAAACAAAATGAAAGTAAGATCATCAGTTAAAAAGATTTGCGATAAATGCAAATGTATTAAAAGAAAAGGACGCATCGCAGTAATTTGCGAAAATCCGAAACACAAACAAAGACAAGGTTAGATTTTGTCTGTCGCGGCTCAGGCTGATGCGGACTAAATTTAAAGTAACGTAAAGCTAATTACAGAGCGAATCGCAAAACAGCAATCTAATTCAAATCACAGCCGAACCTGCGGGCAAAATCAGCAGGTGGTGAGGAAGTATTTAAGCCTCATACACAAAAAAATCTAACAACAAGAAAAGGAGAAAATCAGAAAATGGCAAGACTAGCAGGGGTCGATTTACCCCGTAACAAAAGAATGGAAGTAGCATTAACCTATATTTACGGTATAGGACCGACAAGAAGTAAAAAAATTCTTGCAGCAACAGGTATTTCACCTGACTTAAGAACAGATGATTTAACAGAAGAAGATATTAAAAATTTGCGTAATGAATTAGCAAATTATCATATCGAAGGTGACTTGAGACGTGAAGTAACAATGCACATCAAACGTCTTCAGGAAATCGGTTCTTACAGAGGTTTGAGACACAAAAGAAAACTTCCGGTAAGAGGACAAAGAACTAAAACTAACGCAAGAACTCGCCGCGGTAAGAAAAACGGCGCAGTAGCTAAGAAAAAATAATTAAAAAGTAACAAAGATAAAGGATAAAGAAATGGCAAGACCAGTAAAAACAAAGAAAAAAGAAAAGAAAAACGTATTGCAAGGTGTTGTACATATACAATCTACCTTTAACAATACAATCGTAACTTCTACAGATACCCAAGGTAATGCTATTGCGTGGGCAACAGCAGGAGCAACAGGCTTCAAAGGAGCAAGAAAAGGAACTCCGTTTGCAGCACAGTCAGCAGCAGAATTGGTTGCTAAAAAATCAATTGACCAAGGTATGAAAAAAGTAGAAGTTCATATCAAAGGACCTGGCTCAGGCAGAGAAACAGCAATCAGAGCAATTCAAGCAGCAGGACTTGAAATTACGTTAATTAAAGACGTAACTCCGATTCCGCACAACGGCTGCCGTCCGCCGAAAAAACGCAGAGTATAACCATGCTCAGCCGGTGTTTTGCCGGTGTCGTTTTGCAAGAGTGACACGCGCAGGGTAAAACATAACAATACCGCCGTTGCGACCGGAGTGATAACGGAAGGAACGTACAAATCTTTGATTTGACAGGCGGTTTTTAAAACACAACAAAGTACAAAACGCGGGGGCTTGCGTTATAAGCCAAAAACGCAAACCATAGATGCCCCGCATAACATAAAGGAGAAATATTAAAATGGCTAGATACTCAGGACCAACCAACAAATTATTCAGAAATAAGAAAGTTAAAGACCTTTCAAACAGAAAATTAACTTCTTCAATGCGCCAAACAGCATCAGGACAGCACGGAGCAGTCAGAAAAAAACTTTCAGAATACGCTGTTCACCTTGCTGAAAAGCAAAAAATCAGATTCACTTACCTTGTAAGCGAAAAACAATTTGCAAAATACTACCATGAAGCAGCAAGAAGAAAAGGCGTAACCGGTACGATTCTGCTACAACTTTTGGAAGCAAGACTTGATAATATTCTTTACAGAGCAGGCCTTGGAATTACTCGCAAACAAACAAGACAAATCGTAAACCACGGACACGTTCTTGTAAACGGTAAAAAAGTAGATATTCCTTCATACCTTGTAAAAGCAGGTGACGTAATCACAATCAAATCAAGAAGCACAGCATTTTTAAAATCAGTAACTGAAATGATTGATATGGCATGTGCACCGGCTTGGATGACAATCGATAAAGAAGCGTTGAAGATTACATTCGACAGAATTCCCGAACGAGAAGAATTAGATCCAGAAATCAAAGAACAACTCGTAATCGAATACTATTCTAAGTAGCGTAAATGAGCTGATAGCAGTGTTCCTTGTATTCCAACAAACACGCAATTACATACAGGAAGACTGTTAAGCACAAACAGAAAATAACGCAAAAATTCGAGAGCTTTATAAAAACAGGCTCATGACAACTTAGAAAAATTCAAACGGAGAAATCCACAATAGTTAATTAAACAACTAGGAGATTAAAAATGGAATTAAAAATCAAATGCGTTAATACCACAACAAGTTCAGACGGATCACAATACGGAAAATTCGTAATTGAGCCGTTGGAAAAAGGCTTTGGTACAACAATCGGAAACTCTTTGAGACGTGTATTGCTTTCAAGTTTGGAAGGTACAGCCGTAACTTCAGCAAGAATTGAGGGTATCACTCACGAATATACAGCCATTCCGGGTGTTCTTGAAGACGTTATTGATGTAATGCTAAACCTTAAAGGACTTGTGGTAAAAACCGATTCTAAAGATGCTCAGCACTTAAGAATAGATATCGATCGTCCGGGTCCGGTTTTAGCAAGCGACATTCAGCTTCCTGCAGGCGTTAAAGTAGTTAACCCTGACTGGTTGATTTGTACAGTTGCAGACGGCGGCAGCTTCCACGCTGACGTAATTGTTGAAACAGGCAAAGGTTACATTGCAAACGATGTTCCGAGAGATTCCAAAGGTGTTTCAATTGATGTATTACCGATTGATGCAACATTTATGCCTATCAAACGCGTAAGCTACAATGTTGAAAACACCCGTGTAGGCGATTCAATCGATTTTGATAAATTAACTCTTGAAATCTGGTCAAACGGTTCAATTGAAGTAACAACAGCATTAAGCCAGGCTTCAAATCTGTTAATTGACCACTTTATGCAAATCGCATCAATAACCGGTCAGCCGGTTGTTGCGCCGACAATTAATGTAGCTGAAGAAACAGAAGAAGATTCAAATGTTCCTTCAATGACAATTGAAGAACTTGAACTTTCCGTAAGAGCATACAATTGCTTGAAACGTGCAAGCATTAATTCAATGGCTGAATTGTTGAAAAAATCAGAACACGATTTGCTGAACATTAAAAACTTCGGTAAAAAATCATCAGATGAAGTAATCGAAAGACTTCACCACTTCGGTTTAGACCTTGCTCCGAACCCTGAAGTTGAAGAGGAAATCGGTTAGTTTATCAGTAGAGTTTGCAAGTCTTCCCAACGGACTACCGCAAACAGATAAAGACAAAACTAATACTAAAAATAAATAAAAGGAAAAGAACAATGAGACACATGACAAAAAAACACACGCTTGGCAAAGCAAAAGACCAAAGAGACGCTCTTTTGCGCGCATTGGCGACTGAACTTTTTGTGCACGGTGAAATCAAAACAACAATGGCTCGTGCAAAAGCATTGAGACCATATGCTGAGGAAATTATCACCCTTGCCAAAAAAGGCGATCTCCACGCAATTCGTCAAGCTGCAAAACACATCTATAACAAAGAAACCGGCAAATTCATTGATATGAAAACCGGCGAAGAATTTGAAGCACCGGTTGCAGATAAAAAATTAACACCTCAAACAGTGTTAAGAAAATTATTTGTAATAATCGGCAAACAATATTCAAACCGCAAAGGCGGATACACAAGAATCTTCAGACTTCCTCCGCGCCGCGGCGATGCTTCAGAAATGGCTTTAATCCAATTGGTGTAAGCCAAAATGAAATACGCTTTAAAAGTCCGGTATATCGGTAAAAACTATCATGGAAGCCAGATTCAATTTGAAAACGGAAAAGAGATAGAAAATAAGCCGACAATACAAGGGATTTTAGAAAAAGCAATCTGCACAGTGACAGGTGAAAAAATCACCGAAAATAATAAAAGACCGATTAAGACAGTCTTCTCCGGAAGAACCGACAAAGGTGTCAATGCAAAAGGACAGGTGCTTCATTTCAGATACGACAAGCCGATTGTTGCTTCAAGGTTTGTCTACTCCCTGAATGAAATACTTCCGCCGGACATCTCAGTCAGGGATTTAATCGAGGTTGATGAAAATTTTCATGCACAAAAATCTGCCAAACGAAGACTTTACCGTTTTGAGTTTGTAAACAGACGGAACAAAGATGCGTTTGACGGAGATTTGATGAGAATAAAGTATAAAATCGACCTTACACGAATGCAAAAATCGTTGAATTACCTTATCGGCGAACACGATTTTTCAAGTTTCAAAAGCTCCGGAACGCTGAACCCGAGCACAGTCTGTTTTATCGAAAAAGCCGAGTGTAAAAAACTCGAAGACGACAGAGTTGTTATTGATATTGCAGGAAACAGATTTCTGTACAATATGGTAAGAACAATTGTCGGCACCCTTCTTGAAATAGAGGGTCACAATTTGACTTCAGAGCATATGAAAAATGTTCTTGAGGCAAAAGATCGCCGCAAGGCAGGTCAAACAGTCAGTCCATACGGTCTGACGCTGGTAGAAGTACAATACTAAAAAGTAATAAATGGAGACATTAGCATGAAGACATATTCAGCAAAACCTCTTGAAGTTGAAAGAAAGTGGTATCTGATTGATGCTGAAGGCGAAGTATTAGGCCGTTTAGCAAGCAGAATCGCTGACATTTTGAGAGGCAAAAATAAGCCTGAATACACACCTAATGTTGATACAGGCGATTTCGTAGTTGTAATCAACGCAGACAAAGTTCGTGTAACAGGCAAAAAAGAAACAGATAAAATTTATTATCACCACACCGGATATCCGGGCGGATTAAAAAGCGCAAGCTTTAAAGAATTGATGGAAAAAGACGGTACGTTAGCATTGGAAAAAGCAGTTAAAGGCATGCTTCCGCACAACACACTTGGTGCACAACAGTTAACCAAGTTAAAAATTTATGCAGGAAGCGAACATCCGCATGCTGCACAAAAACCGATTGTACTGGAAAAGGAGGCTAAATAATGGCAGAAGAAATTATGGCAACAGGCCGCAGAAAAACCTCTATCGCAGTGGTAAAATTGGTCAAAGGCAAAGGCAGAATCTTTGTTAACGGAAAGACTTTGAAAAACTACATCGGCAACAGACCTGCTGTTGAAATGTTAGTTTACAGACCGCTTGTTTTGACTGACAATCAGGAAAAATATGATGTAAAAGTTAAAGCAATAGGCGGCGGAATCGTAGCACAATGCGGAGCTATCAGACATGGTATTGCAAGAGCGCTTGTAAAATCAAACGAAGAATACAGAAATGTACTTCGTTTGGAAGGACTTTTAACCCGCGATCCGCGTGTTAAAGAACGTAAAAAATACGGACGCAAACGTGCAAGAAAACGTTTCCAATTCTCAAAACGTTAATATTTTACAAATATATTCAAAACCGCTTTGCAGAAATGCAAGGCGGTTTTGTTATACATAAGATATTTTACTTTTCTTTTGTATGGTACTTTCTTGTACCGACAAGAAAGTACCGCAAAGAAACTCCCGACCTGAGCTTCACTCACTAATCAATTGTAACCGTTTCACATTAAGCAAGTGAACTCGTGCTTCGCACTCAAACAACACTTGCTCTGTTGTTGTGAAACGGAACATTGATTGTTCGTTCCGCAAAGGTCGGAATGGTAGAATTTAAAAACAACAATCACTACTTAACGAAACAGCAACAAAGCGGATTTTGTTTGAGCGAAGCGAGTTAATCCGCTCAGGTTGAGTTTAGTAGTGATTAAATGGTCTGCGTGTTTCTCTTTCTTTGGTACATTTCTTTCTCTTTGCATCGCAACAAAGAGAAAGAAATGTACATACAAATTGAAATTTAAATTACTAAAAATAAAATATCTTATGTAAATAAAACATAACAAAAATTCTATATAAAATAACATTTTCAGCACTTAAAACGACAATAAACACAAAGGGGGAATTATGACAAAAGAAACTTTTTTACATGACAAACACGTTAAATTGGGCGCAAGAATGGTCGATTTTGCAGGCTGGCATATGCCAGTTCAATATACATCCATCATTGAAGAACATAAAACCGTAAGAGAAGCTGTCGGACTTTTTGATGTGTCGCATATGGGCGAAGTGTTTGTTTCAGGAAAAGATTCTCTTCCCTTTTTAAATAAAATCGTACCGCAGGATATTTCTAAACTCAGTTATGAAAAAGCAATTTATTGCCAGCTTCCGAACAAAAACGGCGGATTGATAGACGATTTAATCATATACAAAATCGGACTGCTTGAGTATCTTATAATCTGCAATGCATCAAGAATTGACGAAGACTTAAACTGGATGGTCAGAAATAAAAAAGGACTTGATGTTAAAATAGATAACCAGTCACATAATTATTCACTGCTGGCAGTGCAAGGGCCGAAAGCCGCAGAAATGTTACAAACAATGGGACTTAATACAAATCAGAATTCTTTTACAATCCGCCCTGCAAAAGTTGCCGGAATTAAACTTCTGGCATCCCGTACAGGATATACAGGAGAAGACGGATTTGAACTTCTTGTGGAAAACGAATTCAGCGAAGAGCTTTTCGACAAAATTCTTGAAGCCGGCAAACCTTTCGGAATAAAACCAATAGGCCTCGGCGCAAGAGATACCCTGAGACTTGAAGCAGCTCTGCACCTTTACGGAAATGATTTGGACGAAAATACAACACCTATAGAAGCAGGGCTTTCCTGGTCTGTTCCTATAGATAAAGAAACAGACTATAACGGCAAAGAAGTTATTATGAACCAGATTAAAAACGGCGTCGACAAAAAACTTATAGGGCTTAAAATGCTTGATAAAAATATTGCCCGTCACGGTTATGATATCTATTACAATGGTGAAAAAATCGGTGTGATAACAAGCGGCGGAATTTCACCGAGCTTGAATGCAAATATCGCGCTCGGTTATGTAAAAAATATTGAAGAAATTTGCACAGGCGCGATTGTTCAGGTTATGATAAGAGAGAAATTACATGATGCCGAAATCGTTAAACGACCGTTTGTAACAAAAAGGAATCTAGTCAAAATTAATTAAGGAGATAAAAATGAGTATTACGGAAAAGATTTTGTGTTCAAAAACTCACGAATATATTTATGAAGACGAAAACAACACCTATGTTATCGGCTTGACTGATTATGCCGTTGAACAGCTGGGAGATATTGTGTTTTTGGAACTTCCTGAAGTAGGCACCGAATTTAAAAAAGGTGAAACCTTTGCAACTATTGAATCTGTAAAAGCAGCAAGTGAAATTTATATGCCAATCAGCGGAAAGATTCTGGAAGTAAATAATGAAGTTGTAGAGAGGCCGGAGCTTTTGAACGAGGATTCTTATGAAAAGGGCTGGCTCGTCAAAATTGAAAGAACAGGCGATGAGGCAGAACTTGGGGATTTGATGGAATACGAAGATTATAAAGAAGAATTGGAATAATGAAAAATTTTTTAGTACATAATGATGAAGTAAAAGAAGAAATGCTTCAAATAATAGGCCTAAGCACTGTTGAAGATTTGTTTGCTGAAATTCCGGAAGAGGCAAGGATGAAAACACTTAACCTGCCGAAAGCATTAAGCGAAATGACAGTTCAAAGAGAGATTAAAAAACTTGCAAACAAAAATAAAACAGATTATATAAGTTTTTTAGGCGGCGGGGTTTATAACAAATTTATTCCGGCAGCCATCGGGCAGGTTGCGCAAAGATTTGAATTCTTGACTGCATACACCCCTTATCAAGCTGAGATTTCGCAGGGCACGCTTCAAATTATGTACGAATTCCAGACAATGATTTCGCGTCTTACGGGAATGGATATTTCAAATGCAACGGTTTATGATGGCGGTACAGCCTGCGCCGAAGC
>CALVAS010000045.1 GCA_944325585.1 Candidatus Gastranaerophilales bacterium | reverse complement strand
TTGTGGCTCGTCTGCAAATGATTGTCTTGCGATATGCAAACAAAAAATCGAACAGGATTTGAGTGAAAAATTGAAAACTAAAGTTGAAGCGAATTTTCTTGACAACAACACCGAGCGAACCGAAATTTTTAATAATTTTCAAAACATAACCGATTTAGTTGATGAAACCGTTTTAGAAATCAAAAAATTTAAAGAAGCGCCCGAATTGCTTGAAATTGAGGAATCGGACACAAAGCAACAATATTATTTAAAATTCGATTCACTCCGCTCAAACTGCCGTGTAACCCACCAGCCTGATTTCGGGGATGCGTTTATCTTTTATGAATCTTCAAAACATATTCTTGAATCTGGGCTGATAAAATATTTGTGCTCTTTCCGCTCTGAATACCATTTTCATGAAGAGTGCTGCGAAATGATTTTCAAACGGCTTTCAGACATACTGGATATAGAAGACAAACTTTTTGTCTGCGCTTTATATACGCGCAGAGGCGGAATAGATATTTGTCCCGCGCGATGGTCTAAAAACTACAGGATTGAAGATGCGGAAAAACTTTTTGATATAACAAAATATGCCCGCAGCGGGATTAAGCAATAAAGGGGAAGTAATGAACAACCGGCAGCTCGGTGACAACGGCGAAGACATTGCCTGCAAATTCTTAGAAAAACAAGGTTACAAAATCTTGGAGAGGAATAAACACTATTCAAGGTTTTGCGAATTGGATATAATTGCGCAGCAAGGTCAAACAACCGTCTTTGTCGAGGTTAAAACGCGCAGGACATCAGACTTTGGCAGCCCATTGGAAGCTATTACAAAAAGCAAATTTTCCAACATAGTAAAAGGTGTTCATTATTATTTGAGCGAAAATTGTGTTAAAGATTACAGAATTGATGTTGTCGGCATAACTTTACGTCCGCAGATTAAGATTGAGCATCTTAAAAATGTTTATATTACATAATGTATGTTACGTTAAATAACCGCACCGTTTTCTATTTTGAATATCTTTACGTCCTGCAAAAATTCTTCATCAAAAAGCACTGTATCCACAGAAGTGATTACAACCTGCGTCGCCTGAGTAATTGATTTTAAAAGATAATTCTGCCGTATATCATCAAGTTCAGCAAGAACATCATCCAGCAGCAAAACAGGTTCATCACCGGTCTTTTCCGTAATTATATCAAGTTCTGAAAGTTTCAGCGCCAGAACTACCGTTCTCTGCTGCCCTTGAGACGCGAATTTTGTCGCCTCATTTTCGTTTATAAAAAACAAAATATCATCTCTGTGCGGGCCGACGCAGGCCTGAGCTCGCCTGAATTCTTCAGTTTTTCGCTCTTCAAGAGCTTTTTTAAACTTCTCTACAATTTCGTCAAGCTCTGTTTCCCCATCCAGAAATGAACAGTCATAAACGAGTTTTAACTCTTCATTTTCACTGATTATCCGGTGTTTTTCACGCGCAATCCGCTCGATTTCGGCAAGAAACTTTATCCGCAGATAAATAATATTGCTTCCGGTAATCACAAGCTGTTCGTTCAAAACATCCAGAAGCGTTTCATCAAGCGAAATTCCTTTTATTACATCTTTTAAAAAATTATTTTTTTGAATACGTATCTTGTCATACTTTGAAAGTCTTTCATCATATGCCGGATAAATCTGCGAAATTGCTCTGTCTAACCAGTCGCGTCTGTCAGACGGGTTGCCGCGGAGAAGCAGCAAATCGTTTGTCGAAAATAAAACAGTTTTTAAAACCTGTTTGAAATTTTTCGGAGTCGTTTTTACCCCGTTAATTCTTAAACTTCTTGTTTTATCCTTAGTGTATGAATAAGCAAGCTCTACTGATGTATTTGCTTTTATTAATTCAGCCTCAATTCCAGCCGTTTCAGATTCAAAATTTATTATTTCAATATTGTTGGCAGTCCGCGGACTCTTAAGAGCCGAAAGAAAATAAATACTTTCCAAAATATTGGTTTTGCCCTGAGCATTTTTACCGATTATCAGAATTTTGCCGGAATCCAGATTCAATTCCAAATCTTTGCAGTTACGGTAATTTGAGAGTTTCAGCGTCACAAGTTTCATAAAATAATTATACATTAAACAAAGGATTCTTTATAAATATCTATTGTTAAAAAAAGATAAGTAATGTAGAATTATAGTGTAATAGAAGATGAGGTAAAATATGCTTCCAATCGTATCGGAAGAAACAGCTGCAAAGGTGTTTTCGGAAATTTTTAAAGATATGCCGTCCTGGCGTAAAAAAATGATTCACTATCTGAAGGAAGAGAATCCGGAAATTAACACCGCTATCATAGAAGCGGCAAACAATACCGATTTAGACCCTAAAGCTGTTGCGCTTGGAGCATATATGACTTATGTATTATTAGAGCTTGCTATGAAAGAAGACGATGCTTTAATAACCTTCAACGATTAAAAGTAATTTTTAATAAAGGCAGGTAAAACATGGTAATTGAAGAATTATTAGAAAAATTAGTTAAAGAAGGCGGAAGTGACTTGCACATTTCAAGCAATCTGCCGCCTGCAATAAGAATAGACGGTAAACTTACCCGTGTGGATATGGAGCCGCTTTCACCGGATGATGTCGAAAATCTTTTGTTTCCGATGCTTTCTAACGAACAAAGAAGAAATTTGGAACAAAACTGGGAACTCGACTTTTCATACGGTATTGAAGGCTTAAGCCGTTTCCGGGTTAACTTTTATAAAGACAAAGGAAACTATGCGGCTGCCTTCCGTACAATTACCGATAAAGTTCCGTCATTTGACCAGCTTGGCTTGCCGGATATCGTAAGAATTACGGCTGAAAAACCACGTGGACTTATTCTTGTAACCGGTCCGACAGGTTCAGGTAAATCAACAACTCTTGCAGCAATGATTGACTACATTAACGATACAAAAGCAGAACACATTCTGACAATCGAGGACCCGATAGAGTTTGTTCACACTTCCAAAAAAAGTATTGTTCACCAGCGTGAATTAGGTATGGATACAAGAAGTTTTGCAAACGCTCTTAAATCAGCACTTCGGGAAGACCCTGATATCATACTTGTAGGTGAGATGCGTGACCACGAAACAATTTCTCTTGCACTGACGGCTGCTGAAACAGGCCACCTTGTGTTCGGAACACTTCACACCTCATCAGCTTCACAAACAATCGACCGTATCATTGACGTTTTCCCTGAAGGTCAGCAACAACAAATCCGGGTTCAGCTTGCCAACTCGCTTGTTGCGGTTTTTGCACAAACACTTGTTCCTAAAACCCTTCCGAACGGACAGAAAAAAGGCCGTGTAATGGCTCAGGAAATCATGCTTGTAACCCCTGCAATCGCCAACCTTGTCAGAGAAAGTAAAGCGGCTCAAATATATTCAACAATTCAGATGAATACAGGTTTGGGCATGCAAACTCTTGAGATGGCGCTTGCTAATCACTATAAAGCAGGCCGTATCACTCTTGAAGATGCCCTTTCTAAAACTTCAAGACCTGATGAGTTGAAACGTATGATTGAATATCAAACACCACCTGTTGAATAGTTTTAATTAATAAATAACACGGCGGCTTTTGTTAACAAAAGCCGCCGTGTTATTTATTAACAATTATGTTTGTGATAAAATTTTATTGTAGTGTTAAGAACTTAAAAAAGGAATAGCAATTATGACACAACAGATAACTAATGAGCCGAGTTCGGCTAAAGAACAAATCAGACAGACAAGAATCCAAAAACTTGCCGATTTGGCAGATAAAGGCGTAAATCCCTATCCTTATTCATTTGACAAAGATATTAACGCAGCGGATTTACAGGAAAAATACAAATCACTGGAAGCCGGTGTTGAAACCGAAGACGTATATTCTGTTGCAGGACGAGTTATGGCAATCAGAAACTCAGGAATGTTTATTGACCTGATGGATGCAACAGGTAAAATACAAATTTTTTCACACAAAGAAAATTTAACCGAAGAACAGTTAAAAATTCTGAAACTTATTGATATCGGCGACATTGCAGGGTTCAAGGGCACAATCAGAAGAACCCCGAGAGGTGAACTTTCTATAAAGGCAACTTCCTTGAAAATTTTATCAAAATCACTTCTTCCGCTTCCGGAAAAATTTCATGGTCTGACTGACGTCGAAACAAGATATCGTCAAAGATATGTGGATATGATTGTCAACGAAGATGTTAGAAAAACTTTTGTTTTAAGAAGCAGAATCATCCAAAAAATCCGCGAATATTTAACAAAACAAGGATTTTTGGAAGTTGAAACTCCGATGCTTCACCCGCAGGCAGGCGGCGCAAACGCAAGACCTTTTATTACACACCATAACACACTTGATATGGATATGTATTTAAGAATTGCGCCGGAACTTTATCTGAAACGTCTTATGGTGGGCGGACTTTCCGAAAAGATTTTCGAAATCAACAGAAGTTTCAGAAACGAAGGCATTGATATCCGTCACAACCCTGAATTCACAATGATGGAACTCTATCAGGCCTACGTAGACTATAATGAAATGATGGTTTTGACAGAAAACCTTGTTTCATCAATAGCACAGGATCTTCTGGGCACCATGAAAATTCAATACGGAGAAAACGAAATTGATTTAACTCCTCCGTGGGACAGAAAAACAATGCTCGGAGCGATAAAAGAATATACCGAAATTGATTTTAACAACGTCTTTACGGTTGATGAGGCGAAATCAAAGGCTAAATCCATCGGAATTGACGCATCAGAATGCGAAAACTGGGGACAGGTTCTTGATTTGATTTTTGAAGAAAAAGTTGAACCGCATTTGATACAGCCAGTTCATATTATTGATTATCCGCGCGACATTTCACCGCTTGCAAAAGTACACCGCGACAATGAAAGATTGACAGAGCGTTTTGAAACCCGCGTAAACGGATGGGAAATCGCAAACGCATTCTCAGAACTTACCGACCCGATTGATCAGAGAATGAGATTTGAAGCTCAAGCACGCGCAAAAGCTAACGGAGATGAAGAAGCTATGGAAATTGATGAAGATTTCATCTGTGCGCTTGAACACGGAATGCCTCCGGCAGGCGGTCTGGGTATCGGAATCGACAGAATCGTAATGCTTTTGACAAATTCTCCGTCAATAAGAGACGTAATCGCATTCCCGACTCTCAAAAAGAAAAATTAACAATAAAAATGATAATCAAAAGTTCAGGTAATTAGATTTTCTAACAAAGAGGCGCCGCCCGCGGGCGGCGCCTCTTTTTTATTAATAATATTTAAACTCGTAATTGTCGTTTATAACCCTTGATGTGCAGGTTAATCCCGTACTTTTTACGTTGCAGGTATAAGAATCGTCAATTCCGCTTGGAACAATGACATCCCCTCTTAACACAAACGCAAAAATATCTTTTCCCATAGTGTTCGGCGGATTGTCACCGTTTATATCCGCAAGAAACACAACTGTCGGACGGTCAACTTTTACTCCGAAATCTCTCATTACAATTTCGGGCGGATAAACATTTATAATTACATTCATTCCGTCAGCAAGCGTGAACATATAATTGTAAAATTCTGTTTCCTTTAAATACGGATAACCGCTCAAATACCAAGAAGGATATCTCCAGCAGCCGGGGTCATTAGAACAGACTCTGACAGTTCTAAAATACGGTTCATAATATGTAAATGCAAGTTCTGAGGCGTCATGCGAATACCCTTCCAATCCCCAGTGGATTGAAGAATCGTGATCTTTTATAACGTAAAGTGTAACCTGAGAAAGAACCGAATATATTTTTTTAATTGCAACAGCACTTTTTTGTTCTTCAACATGCCTTTGCAAACCAGAATAAGTAAGAGAAGCTACGATTCCGATAATTCCCATAGTCAGGATAAATTCCGGCAATGTAAATGCCTTGCTCAATTCGCTCTTAGAAATATCACGCCCGAGAAACTTAAACAAACCGCTTCTCCTTGTATTTATATTAACTTCATACCCAATTTTACCCTATTTTAAACAACTGGACAATCCTCCAAATTTATCATAAATTATTAATATGTTTGAAACTTATGCTGAAAATCTAAATTTATTAAAAAACAACTCTCATTTCCGCGACATAAAAGATTACGAGAATAAAGATGAAAAGTATATTTATTTTAACGGCAAAAAACTTTTGAATCTTTCTTCAAACAATTATTTAGGTTTTGCAGACAACAGAGAAATTACAGAAGAATTTTTGCGCTTTGCTGGTGCAAAATATTCATTTGGAAGTGCCTCCGCGAGATTATTAACCGGAACCCTGCCGGTTTATAAAGAACTTGAAAACAAAATTTGCCGTCTTTTCAATAAAGAAAGCGCTCTTTTATTCAACAGCGGATACCACGCGAATGTCGGTATCACAAGTTCAATAGCAGGCAAAGGCGACGTTATATTTTCGGACAAACTTAACCATGCCAGCATAATTGACGGAATGAAATTAAGCAGCGGAAAATTTTTCAGATATCTCCACAATGATACGGAAAGCCTTGAAAAACTTTTAAAACGGGAGCGGAAGAATTTCAATAATGCAATAATCGTAACAGAAAGCGTCTTTTCAATGGACGGCGACATTGCGGATTTGAAAAAAATCGCGGAACTGAAAAAGAAATACAATTGTATTTTGATGGTTGATGAAGCGCATGCGTTCGGAGTTTTCGGCAGAAACGGACTTGGAATTTCCGAAACGCTTGAGATTTTGCCGCAAATTGATATTCTTGTCGGAACTTTCGGAAAAGCAATCGGTTCAATGGGGGCGTTTGCAACAGGAAACAAAATTTTGATTGAATATTTGACAAACAAAGCGCGTTCATTTATTTTTTCAACAGCTCTTCCGCCAATAACAATAGCGTTTTCAAAATGGATTATTGACAACAAATTGCCGGAAACATTTGAAAAACGGATGTCAATGATTGAACTCGGTAAAAAACTTGGCAGCGAAAGCCACATAATTCCGGTTATAATAGGTCAAAATGCCGAAACTGAACAGGTTTGCAAGCGGCTTTTTGATGCAGGATACTTTACGCTTCCGATAAGACCGCCGACAGTTCCGGAAGGAACATCCCGTATTCGCCTTTCACTCACAACTGAAATTAATGAAAAGGATTTGGAAAATTTATGCAATATCACTGGCTTAAAAAACAAAACAACAACAATCTCATAATATTTTTTGCAGGCTGGAGTTTTGACTTTAAACCGTTTGAATTTCTCGACTGCGGCAGCAATGATGTTCTGTTCGTTTATGATTACAATGAAATTAACGACTTTAACTGCAAATTTTCATCCGAATATTCAAAAAAATTTTTAATAACGTGGTCAATGGGAGTTTTTACCGCATTTTTGCTTAAAAACAGCCTGCCTGAATTCGACAGAAAAATCGCAATCAACGGTACGCCGTTTCCGGTAAATGACACTTACGGAATACCGCTAAAACCTTTTTTACTTACACTCCGGCACGCAAAAACAGGACTTGAAGGCAAATTTTATCAAAACATTTTTGAAAGAGAAGAGGAATACCAAAAATATTTAACAACTCCTGTTGAACGCTCTATAGAAAACCGCGAAAGCGAATTGAAAGCACTTTATGAAAAGATAAAATCAACGGATTTGGAATATGACGGATTTTACGATTTTGCTCTTATAAGCTCCAATGATAAAATCATTCCGTCAAAAAACCAGATAAATTTCTGGCAAAATAACGCCCCGTACAAATTACTTGAAAGCGGACACTTTCCGTTCTATAATTTTAAAAGCTGGGATGAAATTATCCAAGCCGTCAGGTAAATTCAGCAAATTCGCGGCAAAAAAGATAAAATTATGCAAGTTAACCCTAAATTAATCAAATCACACTTTGAAAAAAGTATGGATAAATATGATGACAATGCAGTTGTTCAAAAGTTTCTGGCCGAAACTTTAGCAGAGGAAACCGCAAACATTAAGAAGGATTTCGGCAAAATTCTGGAACTCGGTTGCGGCACAGGACTTTTGACACGCCGGATTTGTGACAAACTTTCATTTCAAACATATTTCGCAAATGATTTAACCGAAAAATCTAAAAAATATCTTGATAAAATTCTAAAAAATTACACATATATTTCAGGCAATGCCCAAAAAATTTCACCGAACACAAAGTTTGATTTAATAATTTCCAATGCAATGTTTCAATGGTTCAAAAACCTTGATGAAGTCACTTCAAAATACAGAAATCTGTTAAACAAAGAGGGTATTTTAGCATTTACAACGTTTTCTCCCGACAATTTCAGCGAATTAAAAACCATCACCGGGCTTTCGCTTGATTACAAATCCGAAAATGAATTAAATAAGATTCTTGAAAAAAATTACAAAATTCTGAAAATCGAAAGCTATAAAAAGATTCTGGAATTTAAAACGCCTCTTGAACTTCTTTATCATATGAAAAATACAGGCGTCAATTCGCTTTCCGGCAAAAACTGGTCATTTGCGGATGTAAAAGAGTTCTGCAGCGAATATTCCAAAAACTTTGACAAAACAACCCTTACTTACTCACCGATTCTTGTAATTGCACAAAAATTAAACTGAAATTTATTATTCCAATCAAAATAAATAGATACTTTTATGTATTCAAATTTGTAACGAAACAAAATATAATCTTTACATAAACACATGTTTATTATTAAAATATTGTATAATTTAAACAATTAAGGGGCGATAAATTGCTGAACAATTACGAAAGTTTTGATAACTCTGAAACATCATCCAGAAAATCCGCTCTAATCCAAGAGCGCATCGGACTTGTATCAACGCATATGTATAAACAATTTCTGGATTATCAGCACGCCACGGTAAATACGAACGAAATTTTTATCGGTATGACATCTGATCTTCAGGACGTTATCGACACGCTGAAAGAAGCCTTTGCGTCCCGCAATGTCACCACACAAAATATTTATCTTGATATTGATCCGCAAAAATCAGTTATAATCGTAAACATTCTATGGCATAAGATAAGTTTTACAACACGCTGTAACTTCCAGCCGCAGGCGCTGTACCGCGAAAACGGACAACACGTATTTTCAGGCAGAATTATGGCAATACGCGGAAATTATTACGAAATTATGAAGGGTGTAATGGAACATGATGAAGAAATGGTAAGGCTTCTGGATAATGAAATTGCCTCACTCTTTGTTCCTGCCGAAAAAAATCAGAATTCCATTATGAAAATAAAACACCTGTCAAACCGCGAATTTTATCTCAATCAGGTTGATGCACCGCGCGAATTTGCCTTAAAAGTTGTTGAAACAATATGCGGCGGCGGATTTTACCACGAAGAGGGCGCAAGAAAAAGTTTTAATATTTAAAACTTACTCTAAAGTAATTTTTGAAGACATTTCAGCAACGATTCGTGCGATATCAGAACCGCCGATTGCAACTTCCAAAATCAAGGGGCTGTGGATAAAAACGGTTTCTGAATATTCCATTGAATCAACATTTATTACATCAAACTCAATAAAGTCATCTCCGGCATAAACGAGTTTGCCGTATTCACCGCCCGTGGCCCAACGGATAAACATATATTGTTGTTCAAATTCTTTCAATTTCTCAATTAAACGCATAATAAATCCTTAAAAATAATATAAAACCTTCCCCTGAAAGTATGGTTTATAATTATATTTTAGCTATTTTTACCATAAAGTCAAGTATAAAAAAAAGTCACACTTCTACGTGCGACTTTGAACAATAATCTTGGGAGGAGATTTGGGGATAGTTGTACATGCATGATAAGCCAAGCATGTCATTTTTGTTACACAAGTCACAAAAAATTTAATAAAAATTTACAATTTATTGATTTTATATTACAATTATTACAGGAGAAAAATGACATGAAAATTCTGGTAATTAACGGCGTAAATATGAATATGCTTGGAATTCGGGAACCTGAAAAGTATGGAAACATGACTTTAAAAGACCTGGAAAAAGAACTTTATGCATATTCTTTTGAACTGGGTATTGACATAGAAACTTACCAGAGCAATCACGAAGGTGAAATTGTTGAAAAAATTCAGCAGGCAAAAAACGACGCTGACGGAATTGTTTTAAATGCTGCGGCCTACACACACACAAGCGTTGCAATAAGAGACGCGATTTCCGCAGTTAACCTTCCGGTGGTCGAAGTTCATATGACAAACATTCATGCAAGAGAAGATTTTCGTCAAAAATCCTTAATTGCACCGGTTTGCATAGGACAAATATCCGGATTCGGTATAGAAAGCTACAAACTCGCTCTTAAAGGCCTTTGTTCCTATTTAAAATAATCCGGAACCTCTTTTAAGGATTTAAAACACCGCCAGAACAGTTGCAAAACGTTAATTTTGAAATTCTTTGACAAATCCGTCCATCAGACGCGCTGCATTCTCATACCCCGTTTGCGCTTCCGCCAAATCGAAAAATTTATTTGCTTTTTCGACAAATTCAGGATTTTTCATCATAAACTGAATGTCTTTTTCAACAGGATTACCTTTGAACACTAAAGAACGACCCGTAACGGCAGAAGGCATCTGGGATAAGTCCTGCATTTCCATCTGCTGGGAAGAGTCAGACGCATTAACGTCTTGAGCCGGCGCCTGATGTTCTTTTTGCTGATCAAATTTCTGAACTCCGGAAAAATTCAAATTATTCGTGTTATTATTGATTTCTCTCATTGTTCACATCCTTTACTTTCGGGGTTGCACTTTCAAAAACACATTTGAGTTTTACATGATTATAATTATTATATACGATTTATATAATTTTGTAAATCTCACTCGCGCTTTTTTGCTTTAAAACACAAAAAAGAATTTTTTTGCTAGTTGTGATATAAAAAATTACAAAAATTAATATTTCTAAAAAATTCAGCAAAAAATTTATGGTTTCATTTATTATATATATAAAGTAGGTTCTAAAAAGTATGAATTTTATCAATTTATTTTCCGGCTTGAATTTAAAAGAAATATTACAGAAACTTCCAGATGCGGTTCTGCTGGTGAACAGCGAAGGTCGTATTGTCTGGACAAACAGAGAAGCCGAATTTTTATTTAATATTGATAATACGGAAGAAATCGACTATTATTTTGATGATTTTGTAAGCAACGGCGTTGAACTTGCTAATCAATCAGCAACAAGAAGAACGCCTGTAATTGCCGGTGCAGTGGCACCTGAAGGTAAAGAGTTTTTTATCGAGATGAACGCCTCTCAGTATGAAGATCAATTTATTATCACAATACGCGACGTCACGGCAATGACAAAAGTTCTCGCAAATGCAGAAAAAACGGGCAGATTAAACAAAGACAAAAATATAATGCTTACAAAACTTACCAATGATTTTAAATCGCCTGTTCAGTCAATCATAGGATTTTCAAATGCTCTCGCTGACGGACTCGGCGGAGAGATTTCCGAAAAACAGGATAAATACGTTAAAATTATCCGAAAAAATGCAGACGAACTTCTGTTTTTTATGGACAAATTTTTCGAGTTTTCAAAGGCTGAATCAAGCCTCGTGCAATTTGATATCAAAACTTTTGATGTTGTAAACACAGTTCAGTCAATAATCAAGTCTAACGAGAACCTTACAAAGCCCAAAAATCTTGAAGTAATTCTTGATTATGAAGAACTTGCAAACAGACCTGTTACAACGGATGAAAGCGCTTTAAAAACAATTTTGCAAAATATATTTGAAGTGTCAACCGGACTTACCGAACGCGGCTCAATAACAATAAAACTGTCCAATCCTGAAATGGAAAACGTTATTCAGCACGGCGTCAAAGTAATTAATATGGCAGAAAGCACTTCATATATTCTGATTTCAATAAAAGACACCGGAATGGGCTTGAAAGCAAGTGATCTTGAAGGAATTTTCGAGCCTTACACACAACTGGAAAAAGTTAATAAAAAGAATTTTATAAGAACAATCAGCCTCGGAACAGCCAAAACTCTTGTGAACAAACTTCACGGAACGGTTTGGGTGCAATCCGAAATTATGAAAGGAACAACATTCAATATTATTTTACCTGTTGAAAAAGGGATTATTTTAGAAGATGAGTAGCGTAACACTAAAAAATGTTTCAAAAAAATACGACAGCAAAGTCGTAATAGACAATATTGATTTGGAAATTAAAGATAAAGAATTTGTAGTGCTTGTCGGTGCTTCGGGCTGCGGCAAATCAACGATTTTAAGAATGATTGCGGGGCTGGAGGAAATAACCGGCGGCGATATATTAATAGGCGACAAAAAAGTAAACGATATTCCGCCAAAGGATCGTGACATTGCATTTGTGTTCCAGAGCTATGCACTTTATCCTCATATGACGGTGAGAGAAAATATTGCATTCGGTTTAAAGATGCGAAAAGTGCCCCAAACAGAGATTGAGAAAAAAGTAAAAGAAGCCGCAGAGATTCTTAACCTGACCGAATACCTTGACAGAAAGCCCAAACAGCTTTCGGGCGGACAGAGACAGCGTGTTGCATTAGGTCGAGCTATTGTAAGAAATCCGAAAGTTTTTCTGATGGATGAACCGCTTTCAAATTTGGATGCGAAACTTCGTGTTCAAATGCGGGCAGAGATAAAAAAACTTCATGAAAAATTGCAAACGACATTTATTTACGTAACTCACGACCAGACAGAGGCACTGACAATGGGTGACCGAATTGTTGTTCTTGACAAGGGTGTAATTCAACAGGTTGACACGCCTGAGGAAATTTACAACAATCCTTCAAACACATTTGTAGCAGGATTTGTCGGCTCTCCGCAGATGAATTTTATTGAGGCCGAAGTTGAGGATGGTTTTGCAAAATTTGCGGATGTAAAGGTCAAATTAAACAACCTTCCTGAAAAAGACAAAGTTATTATCGGCATACGTCCGGAGAAAGCGGTTTGCGGCGGGAACATAAAATTTCGGTCAAAAGTTGATATGTACGAACTTCTGGGAAGCGAAAAAATCGTATATTTTAACATAGGGAACTCAAAATGCAGTGCAAAACTTCCGCCGGATTACCAAATCGGTGATGAAATTGAGTTGAGCGTAAAAGAGGAAGATATTTATTTATTCGATTTTGAAACGGGCAGACGAATTTAATTATTTAGGAAGGTTGTTAAAATAATCCTTATCCGTCAATGCTTTGTATGTGCAGGCAACTCCGTTATAAATATGGCTGGAGCTTTGCGAGCAGTATGTGTCCATACTTTTGTAATTAGTACCTTCCGCGCCTACGGGTAAAATTTTACCGTCATTTGTCAACTGAAACGTAAAAAGATCATGTCCCCATCTGTTTGGATTTTTGTTATACCCGTTTACATCTACTGATATATAAACCGGCCCCTCTACATTTTCCAGTAATATCAAACTTCCATCCGTCAATACAAACTGCCCGTCATCAATCAAAGATAAACGCATTGTGCTGCCATTAAAGGTTTTGTATGCTCCTTTATAATTCTCATTTGATATTTCATATGCAGGAATACAGGCACTTTCAGCGTCTTCGGCACCGAATCCGCAATCTCTCAAAACTGAAAAATATTTAATTATCAAAGGTTTTAATTCGTGCTTAGATACTGAATCTGCCTTCAGTCTATAACCGTTTTCAGCGAAAAACATATCAAATGCCTGCTGAATTACCGAATAATTCTTTTTTAAACCGGCTTCAAGTTCTTTATGCCTTGCATTATTGATAAGTGCCGGCAAAGTCATAGCAGCAACGATTCCGATTATGCCAAGTGTTATCAGAACCTCTGCAAGCGTGAAGGCATCTTGTTTGTTTAAAACACGCTCAGGAGCTTTATTACGGGTTGCCCCCCCCCCCCCGAAGTTCAGTCATATCAATACTTTTCATACCTTTAAGCTCCTTCTTTTAATTCTTAATGTTTCATAAA
>CALVAS010000044.1 GCA_944325585.1 Candidatus Gastranaerophilales bacterium | reverse complement strand
TTATAATAACTTTCAGCAGAGTCTATATAAGATTACAGTGCTCTTTGATATTCCGTAATAGCTTCGTCAATGTACTGCGACGAATTGTAAATATCAAGATGCCATGCCAAATACAAATCCCCCAGACGAAGATGCAAATCCGCATTTGTGGGATCATCCTGCAAACCTATCTGGCATAACTCAATTGCACTCTTTACATTACCGGTTTTGTATTCTTTATTAATTTTTTTCTCTAAAATCTTTGTGTCAGTTGCCATATTACTTTCTTAAAACCAAGCCTGTGTTCATAATATCTATTTTAATTAATATTATATAAAAAAGCAAGTTGTTTAGATATATTTAGTGTATAATGTTGAAAAAGGCAGGAGTATTTATGAATAGAATTTATTTTGTTGACGTAACAAACAGAGACGGGGTACAAACATCAAGACTGGGACTTGCAAAACTTCAGAAAACAATTATTAACCTTATGCTTGACGATATGGGAATAACGCAATCAGAATTCGGATTTCCGACAACAAGTCACGAAATTAACTATCTGAACGGGAATCTTGAACTTGTAGAGCGAAATGTTATAACAAAAACGAAATTATCAGGCTGGATGAGAGGAATTGCAAATGATGTGGAACTTTCGTTTAAAAATGTTCCGCAGCTTAAGAACTTAAACCTTTCTCAATCAACTTCAGAGCAGATGATTAACGGCAAATACCTCGGTAAAAAAACTCCTGCAGACATCATAAATATGACCTGTGAAGCTGTTGAGTGTGCTGTTTCAAAAGGTGCTGAAATTATCGGCGTAAACGCAGAAGATGCTTCAAGAAGCGATATTAATTTTTTAATCAAATACGCAAACGAGGCAAAAAAATGCGGCGCTCAACGTTTCCGCTACTGCGACACACTGGGATATGAAGATCCTAAAACCGCATATGACAGAATTTTTGAAATTGCAAAAGCAACCGGCATGTCAATTGAACTTCATTACCATAACGATCTCGGAATGGCTGCCGCATGTTCTGTTATGGGTGCAAAGGCTGCAATTGATGCCGGAGTTGACGCTTATATAAACACTGCAATTAACGGAATGGGAGAACGTGCAGGAAACGCAGATCTGGCCTCCTGCCTGCTTGCGGTTTTGAAATCCGCGGGATTTAAAAACAAATACAAAATTGATGAAAAAATAGATTTAAGCAAAATTTGGAAACTTGCCAAATATACCGCATATGCGTTTCGCGTGCCGATTCCGATTAATCAGCCCGCAGTCGGGAACAATGCTTTTGCGCACGAATCCGGTATTCATGCGGACGGAGCTTTAAAAGACCGCAGAAACTATGAGTTGTATGATTTTGAAGAATTGGGACGCGGAGAGCCGGAAATAATCGAAACGGGCAGAATGATTACAACAGGCGAATACGGAGGCATTAAAGGTTTCCGTAACGTTTATGAAAATCTTGAACTGGAGTTTAAAGACGAACACGAAGCGCGAAATATTCTTGAACTTGCAAGATATGCAAACGTTCATACCCAGCAGCCTTTAACAGACAGTGAATTAAGATTCATTTACTATTACCCTGAAATAGCGGCAAAAATAATGACTGTTTCGCCTTACTACGAACCCGCAGGCGCAATTAAAGAAAGAGTTGATGCTCATTTACTCACAATGCCTCATAAAATTGTGTAAATAATTCTTAATATATGCGCAAAATTATTTTTTAAGCGGTTTATAAATTCATTGTAACTAAAAGGAGATAATTCATGAATATTCAACCGGTTTCATTAATAAACTTCAGTGCTAAAACAAATAACACAAATGTTTCTCATAAAAAATCCACAGTATCACAAGATTCAGGAAAACAAACTAATAATATCGACGCAAAAAGACTTGTCAATGCAATGCAGGCTCTGGCTTTAAGTTCGGCAATCGCATTTACTCCGGCAATGGTTTCCTGCGGAAAAGATGAAATAGAAGATTGTGATCACCCCAACCACATCAATCCTCCTTATCCCGGAGACAGCACTGATATAAAACCGGATACGGTATATCTTGGAAAAACCTATGAAGTTCCGGAAATTTCAATGCGCAGATACAAAGTTGAAAACAATGATACAACTTATATAGGCAACGTTACTTTTTCACCGGGAATAGTTCATGTGCCATACAATGCGCACAAATCTTCCGAGCTTCAAACAGTTTTGAAATTCATTGACGCTTTAGGTTTGCAAACGCAAAATCTTAACAATGAATACACCGCAACAAAAGCATTTGATTATAACGTAGTTCCTGCTCAATTAACATGGCTGAACGAAAAAACAGGAACTGTAAATCAATTAAAATATAACGGTTATGACAGTCAGGATAAACTTGTTAAAATGGACTTAATTTCAATTCCTGCGGACTCAGAACCTTTTGAAAGACAACTTGAGCTGATTGTTGCAGGCAACGACAAACTGCTTGTAAGCGTTTACGATAAAGACGGCGAAAATAAATATACAGAACAGTTATTTACACTTGACAACGATACAATCACTCAATTCAATATCAACGAAAACAACAATTTCCAAAAAGTTTTTGAATATTCAAAAGGCAATAATCCGACAAGTGTTTC
The DNA here is from genome assembly GCA_944325585.1 of Candidatus Gastranaerophilales bacterium. GTDB lineage: Bacteria > Cyanobacteriota > Vampirovibrionia > Gastranaerophilales > Gastranaerophilaceae > Scatenecus. The sequence continues at coordinate 11,340 of CALVAS010000044.1, read as the reverse complement.
AGTAAAAGATGCGAACGGAAACAATTACAAACTTGCAAACTTTGATGTTCTTACTGCAATCTCTGAAGAAAAATAATTATTTAATTTTACAATCGCTCTAATTGATTATTTTTTATGCTAAAATAAAGCAAAAAGGAGATATCATGGGGCAGACTTTAGCTGAAAAAATTATATCCGAACACGCGGGCCATAAGGTAAAAGCAGGTGAACTTGTAATTGCAAATGTGGATGTTTGCGCTGTTCAAGACGGCACAGGGCCGCTAACGGTTCAGGAGTTTAAAAAACTCGGCAAAGAAAAATTAAAGAATCCCGAAAGAACGATTCTTTTTATTGACCATGCTTCTCCAAGCCCCAGAAAAGAGCTTTCAAATACGCACACTGTTTTAAGAGATTTTGCAAAAGAATACGGTGCTGTGCTTTCAGATGTCGGAGCAGGTGTCTGTCACCAGAGACTTATTGAAAGCTATGTGAACCCCTGTGAAATTCTTGTGGGCGCAGATTCTCATACTTGCACATCAGGTGCACTCGGCGCTTTTGCAACCGGCATGGGTTCAACCGATATCGCTGTTGCTATGGCACTCGGACAAACATGGCTTAAAGTTCCGCAAACATTTAAAATCGAAGTTAACGGGAAATTTGCACCAGGCATCTGTTCAAAAGATTTAATGCTTCATCTTATAGGTTTAATCGGAGCTGACGGGGCAACATACAGAGCGCTGGAATTTTGCGGAAGTACAATTGATAATATGGAAATGTCAGAACGCTTTACACTTGCAAACATGGCAGTTGAAGCAGGTGCAAAAGCAGGACTTTTTGTTGCGGATGAAAAGACAAAAGAATATTTAAAAGAACACGGAAGAGAAGATAAATTCCGTTCTCTCAAACCTGATTCGGATGCGGTTTATGAGAGAATAATTAAAATAAATGCAGAAGATGTTAAACATACGGTTTCATGTCCTCATACAGTTGATAATACTAAAACAGTTGATGAATTAGGAAAAATCAAAGTTGATCAAGTTTTTATCGGAACCTGTACAAACGGACGTATTGAGGATTTGCGTATTGTTGCAAAAATTTTGCAAGGTAAAAAAGCAAACCCCGATGTCAGACTTTTAATTTGTCCTGCGTCAAAAGAGGTTTATTTAAAAGCTCTTGATGAAGGTCTCATAAATATTTTTGTGGAAGCTAATGCAGCAATTCTTCCGCCCGGATGCGGCCCATGTGTCGGGGTTCATGCAGGAACACTTGCTGACGGCGAAGTTTGTCTTGCAACGCAAAACAGAAATTTTCAGGGCAGAATGGGAAATACAAAAGGCTTTATATACCTTGCATCCCCGTATGTAGCTGCTTACACGGCAATTAACGGATATATTTCCGCCGAATAATTATAATTTTTCAATAAAAAATATACCCCTGCGGTTATAAGCATTTGCGCAAACAATTTCGGACAAATATTCCTTACTATTAAGGTAAGGAGAAATGTATGTCAGGCGCTAAGTTGCAATACAAGAAAATGTCACTGGAGGAACTGGTCGTTTTGTCTCAGCAAAACGATCTTAAAGCGCTTGAAGAATTGATTAAAAGAGAACAAAAAAATGTGTTTGCGGCGTTTTCGTATCTGACAGAAAAGCGGGAAAATATTTCTGATTTAACTCAGGAAGCATTAATGCGCGTTGCCAAAAATATCGGAAGCCTTAAAAATCCAAAAAATTTTAAAAGCTGGCTTAACACAATAATAACAAATTTATTTTATGACGAATTGAGAAAATCGGCCAGAAAACCTGATACAATTTCGATTGATGAGGACGATTGCGAAAATTCTACATTTAATATGCTTTCTTTAATCCCCGATAAAAAATGCAAACCGCATGAAAAATGTATTTCAAATGAACTTGAAAAAATTATAAAAGAGGCAATTCAAAAACTTCCGGAACAATTCAGAATTGCAATTGTTTTAAGAGAATTGCAGGGGCTGAGTTACGAGGAAATTGCAAGGGCAACGCACTCAAGTGTCGGAACCGTAAAATCACGTATTGCACGCGCAAGGTGCAAATTACAGGAAGGATTAAAAGCATATATTTAGCGGAAAGGAGTAAAAATGCAGCAGCAATTAACATGCGATCAGGTAAGCGCGCTTCTTACCTATTACGTTGAAAATAAATTGAACGAACAGCTTAAAAAATATGTTGAATATCATTTAAGCACCTGTCCGAAATGCAATGAAAAATACAAAAAACTTATAAGAATAGTTAACAACTTTACTGAAATTTCCAATAAAATTAATAATGATGAACCTGAAGACGACAATCCGTATATCACAAAACAGTATGAAGAATTCCGCTCAAATTTGTCGGCATACATTGACAATGAACTGACTGATGAAGAAAATATACGGATTAAAAAAATTGCTATTTCAAATCCTATTGCAAGAAAAGATTTGGAAGATATTTATACCTTCAAAAAACTTCTCCATTCATCTTTTGACAAGACAAAAAATGAAGTAAAAGAAGATTATTCCAAAAATATACTTAATCAAATTTATTCAATGCACAACTCGAACAAACTCGATCCTTTTTACCTTATTATGATTATATTTTCGGTAATAATAGCAATTACAATACTCGGCATTGTAAATATTTTTGTACTCTAAATCTTCATATCGGAACCTGAAAATTTCGTGTAAGCAAGTTTTTGATATGCTGACATTGAAACAGGTTTAAAAATTTGCACTCCTGCGGGTGACTGTAAATTCGGATTTTTATTTTCTTTTGTAAGTATTTCTTTTTGTTTTCTTGCTGCGTATTCGTTTCTCAAAATCGGTGTTAGTATATTGCATGACAAAATAGAGCCGACAGTATTTGTCAGAACACTTATTCCGCTTTTCAGGCTTTTAAATTCGTTCAGCACATCCGGCGGCATATCTTTGGAAATATCAGTTGTAATTTTTCCGATATCTTTTATTTTATTATCTTTTATGTATTTATCTATTAAAGGAGTAGTCAGTTTACCTGTTTTAACCAGTTTTGTACCGAAATTTGTAAAAGCATTGGTGACAAGATAAAAAGATAAAATATTAATACCCGCATCAGCGCATTCCTGCGGAATTAAAAATAATTTTTCTTTTTTTGAAATTTTATCGTTAAAAACAATAGCCATAACCTGAGCGGCAGCAGACAAAGTCCAGCTTAAAACTCCGGTATGAACAAGCATTTTTCCGGGCTCTTCACCGTAGTGTTTATAAAGGTAATTTTTCAATCCCATAAATTTTGTTGATGCAAATTCAGCAAGATTATTTAGAGGTGTCATTTTTTACACCTCCTGCGTATTTATCAATGAATTTATTCGTCAAAAATCTTGTTAAAGGAGCATCAATGACAAAATTTGTAATTGACATTACAAAGAGTGACAGAATTGTACCTAATGTGTTCCTGTACTGTTTTACGGCTTCAGAGAGCTCGTGTCCTGCATTTGAAGGCGAAAAGAGAGTATTTAATTTGTTCAATTTAATCTTTTGCCCCATTTTATTGACGGAAGTCGGCAATTTTGACCATTTGTTAATCGCGCCGATACATCCGTAACGAATCAATACACCTGTTGAAGTGCCGGCAAGAATTTTTGCAACGGTACGGCAAACAGAAACTTTTCGTGTCTGTTCATCAACACTTTTGTTATGCGCATCAATAAACGGTTGTGACATTAAGGCCGTGACACCTAAAATTAAACGGTTTTCCGGTGATGAAATTTCACGTCCTACCCATTTGATTCTTTTCTGCCACTTCTCACTGGTTATAGAACCGTTCGGAATACAGTCATAAAAAGCCTGCTGTACTCTTTGAGTGCCTGATTGAACAGTTTTGTACAGCGAAGAGCTTTTAATATATGATGTTATACCTGCTAGTGCCATAAAATTATTACCCAAGTCAATAAAGACAATCAAGGCTTAGAATTGCCTGCACCAACAATATTATTACAAAAATTTTACAAATAAAACCCTTTTAGGCAAAAAAAATTTTATGCCCGTTTTAAATTGAGTGGAAAAACTATGAGTTATTTAGAATTTAAAAACAATTTTATTGAAAAAGTGTACAAGCAATATCTTGACGGGAATATAGCTTCTGCGAGAACAGAACTTGCAAAAATTTATCGTGAAGGAAAAGATGCACCAAGAGCAACGATTTATCGTATTGTATCCACTCATAAAGACGCAAAAGACATATTCAGAAAAAAAGTAGACGAATTTGAAAAGCAGAACAAATTAGAAGATTCAATAAAACTGCTTTACCGCTATAAAGAATATCAGAAAGAACTATTTGGAAACGAACATCCGCTTGTAAACTCTGCATTTAAAGAGCTTTCTAAAAATCTCATATCCACAAATATTTCAGAGAAAAACAGGCATTTTACGAATTTTATTTTTAAAAAGCAAATGATGCCATTGTTAGGGAAATTTAAATGTCTTGCAAAATTTTTATAATCTTGCGCCTTTTGGAACAACAGTAATGCCTCCGGGGGATACATAAAATCCGCGTTTTTCATCTTCTTCTCTGTTGAAACCGATACGGGTATTTGGCGGAATATCAACATTTTTGTCAATAATTGCGCGACGAATCCTTGAGTATCTTCCGATATCAACGTTTTCCATTAAAATACTCTCCGAAATTTGAGAATAACTGTTTACTCTGACACGCGGAGACAATACGCATCTTGAAAGCCCTGCGCCTGAAACAATACAGCCTTCTGATACCATTGAATTTGTTGCCATTCCGACACGATCACCTTCCGACCAGACAAATTTTGCAGGCGGATAATTGTAATTAAATGTTCTAATCGGCCATTCGCGGGAATACAAATTCAATTCCGGTGCACTGTCCAATAAATCCATATTTGCCTGCCAGTAAGCATCAATGCTTCCGACATCTCTCCAGTACCCGCTTTCAGCCTCGGTCATTCCGGGGAAAGTATTTGATGCAAAATTGTACACAAAAATTCTTTTTCCCTCATCCAAAAGCATAGGAATAACATTTTTACCGAAATCATGACTTGATGAATCATTGTTTTCATCTTCAGTCAGAGCTTTCAGCAAAACGTCTTTATCAAAAATATAATTTCCCATGGAAGCAAGACAATAATTCGGATTCCCCGGAATTGACTTTGGTGTTTCTTTGGGTTTTTCAACAAAATTTGTTAAACGCCAGTTGTCGTCAACCTCAATAATGCCAAATTCATGTGCTTCTTGAATAGGTATCGGGATTGCTGAAATTGTCAAATCCGAGCAGTTATATTTGTGAAATTCCAGCATCTGAGAAACATCCATTTTATAAATGTGATCACCACCGAAAATACAAACATATTTTGGATTTTCATCAGTTATATGAAAAACATTTTGATAAATCGCATCAGCAGTACCTCTGTACCAGTCAGAACCCGTACGCATTTGAGCTGGTGCAAGGTCAACATATTGATTCAAAAACGGTGACAGCGCCCAGCCTCTTGTAATATGTTTGTTTAATGAATCGGATTTGTACTGTGTCAAAACCTTTATTTTGAAAAATCCTGAATTAATAAAATTATTCAGAACAAAATCTATTATTCTGTACCTGCCCCCAAATGGTACTGCCGGTTTTGCCCTGTCCTTTGTTAAAGGATAAAGTCTCTTTCCCTCGCCGCCGGCTAAAATCATTACCAATGCATCATCAATTGACATATAAAAACCTCATTCAAATAATATATAAAAATTATACAGTATTAATTTAAAAAATGCAAAAACATTTCGGAATGCAAAGATTATCCGCAGCCGCCGCAATTGCCGCAGCCGCCTTCCGAAATCAAATCAGAAAAATCAAAAACCTTATCCTCTAAAATTTTTTCAATTACAATCGGATAAAGCCTTTGTTCAAGTTTGTGGATTTCAGTTTCAAATTCATCAAAATGAGTAAGAGAACCTATTAAAACAGGAAATTGGGCCAGTATTTTTCCGCCCTCTATGTCATCTGACAATGTATGAACAGTTACTCCGCTTACTTTTACTCCTGCATTAAAAGCGCGCGCAATGGCATCTTTGCCTTTGAAAGCCGGTAAAAGCGACGGGTGAATGTTTATAAATCTGCCAAGTTCCAAAACACTTGCCGGCAACTCACAAGACAAATAATCAAGAACAATAAGGTCAAACTCTTGAGTTGAAAAAAATTCACCGAATTCTTCATCCGGCAGGTAAAAATGTTTAAGATTTGCATCCTTGGCAAACTCTAACATATCTGCTTTCAAATTATTTGAAATAAGTGTAATATCAGGCTTTGACTGTTTCAGTGAAAAATAATTAACAATTGCTTTATAGTTATTTCCTATACCTGAGCCTAATATTGCAATTCTTTTCATGCAGATTCCTCCTTCTTTTAATTAAATTTTATTACAAAAAGTATTTTAAAGCGCAAAAAAAAATATTCACGATTTTTGTGTAAAATAAAATTAAATAAAGGAGAAATAATGAATATACAGAACACCCCTAACAATCCGTCATTCGGATGCAAGTTGAACACGCTTGCAGTAATTGAAAGCGCAACCGGACGCTATTTGAAAAACGGAAGCAACGAAGAACGCCTTAAACTTGTTACAAATGTTCTCGATCTTAAAGAACGCGACATTGAAATGATTAATGAAATTCCTATGAGCGGATTCATCTGTCTGATGTCCTCCGGTAAAATTTTACTGAAAAAGAATCCTCAGCTTGCAAAAATAATAGATCAGCTTGAAAAGATTTTCGAAAATGATAAAAAGGGCGAAACCGCCAATGCAGCGATTGAATGTATTGTAAAGACATACGGAAACGAAATGGATTTGAAAATATAACAATGAAAATAATCCAGTTAACAAAAAATCAAACCTATTTTAGACAGATTTGATAAAGAAATTGATATTACGCGATAACACAAGCGTTTTAAAGCAAAAAAGACCGCCTTTTAGAGGCGGCCTTTTTAATATTCTGATTAGTTGCAAAGTGCAAGCAATATACCTGCAGCTACCGCAGAACCGATTACACCAGCAACGTTCGGCCCCATTGCATGCATTAACAGGTAGTTTTGAGGATTTGCTTCCAAACCAACCTTGTTTGAAACACGCGCTGCCATCGGAACAGCTGAAACACCTGCTGAACCGATAAGCGGATTGATTTTTTCTTTTGAGAATAAGTTCATTATTTTGGCAAATACAACACCGCCTGCAGTTGCCAGTGCAAATGCCGTAACACCAAGAATAAGAATAAATAAAGTTTGTGTTGTCAAAAATTGGTGTGATGACAATTTTGAGCCGACTGACAAGCCTAAGAAAATTGTTACAATGTTGATTAAAGCATTTTGCATGGTATCTGACAATCTTTCAACAACACCGCACTCTTTACAAAGGTTTCCGAAAGTCAGAGCACCGACAAGCGGACAAGCATCCGGAAGGAATATTATACAAAGTCCCAGAACAACTAACGGGAAAACAATTTTTTCACGTTTTGTTACTTCACGAAGCTGTTTCATTTCAATTTTACGTTCAGCCTCTGTTGTTAAAAGTTTCATAATCGGTGGCTGGATAACCGGAACCAATGCCATATACGAGTAAGCTGCAACCGCAATAGCTCCCAGAAGTTCCGGAGCAAGCTTTGTTGTTACGTAAATTGATGTCGGACCATCAGCACCGCCGATAATACCGATTGCACCAGCTTGCGGCAATGTAAATCCAAAACAGCACAATGCAAGAAGTAAAGCACCGAAAATACCGAATTGAGCGGCACCGCCTAATAATGCCGTTTTAGGGTTTGCAATAAGCGGACCGAAATCAGTCATGGCACCAACACCCATAAAAATTATCAACGGGAACAAACCTTTGTGAATACCTGCTTCATAAATTATTCCCAAAAAGCCGTTGGGTTCCGCTATACCTGCAACCGGAATGTTTGAAAGCAAGCCTCCGAACGCAATCGGAACAAGCAATAACGGCTCAAATTGTTTCTTAATCCCTAACCATAGCAGGAATAAACAAATTAATATCATAATCGGAGAACCGTATTGATGAAGGAATTGTTCAAACCCGCTTGTAATTGACGGATCAACCGGCTGCACAAAATTGGCGATACCTGTTGACTGCCAAAGTTTATATAAACTGTCTGCAATATTCATTTTTTATGTCCTTCTTTTACTAACTTTTGCAACCGGCCTGTCTTTAGAGAAAGACCGGTTTATCAACTACATTTAACTAACCGATTGTAACAAGTTCTTGACCTGTTTTAACCTGATTACCTACTTCAATGTCAACAGATTTTACGACACCGGAAAGCGGAGACTTGATTTCTGTTTCCATCTTCATTGCTTCAATAACAGCAATTACATCTCCTTCAGCAATTGTATCGCCAACACCGACAAGAACTTTTAATACAGTTCCGGGTAATGCAGCCTTAACAGGCTGACCTTCACCGCTATCAGAAGCATGACTTGCTTCAATACCTGCCTTAACATTGATATCATAAAGTTTTCCGTTAACGGTTGCTTTATTACCTTCGATTGCAACAGCGTATTTTTTGCCGTTGACAGTAACGGTATAACCGTTTGATGCGGCTTCTTCTTTAACTTCGGTTGAACCTGGCTCGCATTTTCTAACCCCGATAGTTCCCTTGCCTTCGAGGAATAAAATACCTTTTTCTTTACATGCAGCTGAAATAAAGATATTTTCGTCATTAACAGGCAAACCTGCATCTTCAAGACGTTTAGTTGCTGCCTTAATTCCTTTTTCGGGATCTCTGTCGTTAATATCAACAACAAGTTCAGTTGTCGGCTGCAAGTTCAATTGTTCGCTTGCAATTTTAACAATTTCAGCATCCGGCTCGCAAGGAGTCTTGCCGAAATAGCCAAGAACCATTTTACCGTAACCTTCCGCGATTTTCTTCCATTTTCCGAACATTACGTTGTTAAATGCCTGTTGGAAATAGAATTGAGAAACAGGGGTAACGGAAGTTCCAAAACCGCCTTTTTCAACAACTTCTTTCATTGCTGCAACAACTTCAGGATATTTATCCATCAGGTTGTTATCACGAAGCATTTGCGTATTTGCCGTTAAAGCTCCGCCCGGAAGAGGTGATTGAATAATCATCGGATTTACTGCTAATGCTTCAGGCGGTAAGAAGTAATCTTTCATACATTCTTTAAATACTTCTTCTGTTTCAAGAATTTTTTCAATATCAATGCCTAAATCGTAATCAGTTCCTTTCAATGCATGCCACATTGAAACAATATCAGGCTGAGCTGTTCCGCCTGAAACAGGTTTCATAGCAAGATCAATACCGTCAGCACCGCCGTCAAGAGCAGCCAGATAAGCGGCCAAACCTGTACCTGCAGTTTCATGAGAGTGGAATCTGATATGAGCGTCCGCACCTAAAATTTCTCTTGTTCTTTTAATTGTTTCATAAACTTTTCTCGGATTAGAAGTTCCTGACGCATCTTTGAATGCTAGGCTGTCAAACGGAATGCCGGCATCAAGAATACTTCTCAAAACTTTTTCGTAAAAGGCAACATCATGTGCGCCTGTGCAGCCTATCGGGAGTTCCATCATTGTAATCGTAACTTCATGCTTCAAACCGTTGTCGCGAATACATTGACCAGAGTAAATCAAGTTGTTCACGTCGTTCAATGCATCAAAGTTTCTGACTGTTGTCACACCGTGTTTTTTAAACATTTTGGCGTGAAGATTGATGATATCTCTGGGCTGAGAATCCAAACCAACAACATTTACGCCTCTTGCCAGAGATTGCAGGTTAATATCAGGGCCGACTGCGGCTCTGATTTTGTCCATGGTTTCAAAGGCATTTTCACGGCAGTAAAAAATCGGTGATTGAAATCTTGCGCCGCCTGCAACTTCAAAATGTTTCAATCCTGCATTAACTGCTGATTGAAGCGCAGGAATAAAGTCATCAACAAATACTCTTGCGCCGTAAACAGATTGGAAACCGTCTCTAAATGAGGTATCCATAACTTTGATAAGTTTTTTTCCCATAATATATATCCATTCGTAACTGTTAAATTAACCCCTTGATTTTGCAACGGCAATTGCAACGGCAATTGCTTCACCTTCTGAGACATTCGCTCTTTTTCCGGGTTTTTCAATAATTTCCACTTCTTCCGGAAATATTTTGTTTAATTGTTTTACGCACCAAGACATTCCGTTCATAGTCCATACCATAATTACAAGGAATGCAAATACAAACCCCATTCCTATGCCTAACAACACCATACCGGTGTTTAAAAGCTGCATAAATTGTCCAGTCATAATATATCTCCTATTGTAAGTACAAAACGTTCATTATCTTTTTCTAAAATTAAAGCCCCGTTATCAGTAACCGATTTTGCAATACCGGTCTGCGTATTATTGAAACCTTTCACACAAATTTCTTTATCAAGAAAATTTGCACGAAGCAGATATTCATGCTTGATAAATTCAAAGCCTCTCTCCAAGAATTTATTATAATCCTGAAAAAACAAATTAATCAATCTTTTTAAAAATTCTGTGCCGTCAACTTGTTTTCCAAGTTCAATTGAAAGGGAAGTAGCCTGCTTATCCACAACTTTTTGGACATCTTCCTGTTTCGCAGAAATATTTATACCGAACCCTAAAACCAGCCCTTTAAAATTATTCCCTTGCATGACAGTCTCAGACAAAATGCCCGCAATCTTTTTACCGTTTATTAAAACATCATTCGGCCATTTTATTTCAGGTTTAAGCCCGTATGATTCAATTAGTTTGCAGATTACCAGCGACAAATACTGAGTCAAATTGGCAAATTTTTCATCAAAGATACTAGCAGGTTTCAATATAATAGATACATAAAGATTTCCTTCGCCTAAATCAAGCCAAGAACGGTTTAAACGGCCTCTTCCTGCTGTTTGGGATCCGGCAACAATAACAGTCTTGTCCTCCAGCTTTTCGAGATTTCGTTTGCCGTAAAGATTTGTAGAATCTACCTCGTCGAGGTATAAAAACTCCATATATCCCTCTCACTAATTCTCTTTAATAAAATAATCTTATATCAAACAAAAAAAATTTGCGATTTTTTTTTTTACGAGTTAGAATAAATTTTGTAGAGGGAGAGAATATGGAACATTGGATTTATACTTTTAATATCCTGAATCATTCTGTATCAGTCAATATGGATACGCTTATCACAATGTGGATTTCCATGCTTCTTTTAATAGTTATTGCACTGATTACAACCCGCAAGACTTCAATAATTCCTTCAAAACTCCAGCTTGCTGCGGAAGGAATTGTGAATTATTTTTCGGGAATAGCAAAGGCAAGCATGGGGGAAGAAGC
>CALVAS010000043.1 GCA_944325585.1 Candidatus Gastranaerophilales bacterium | reverse complement strand
GTTTCAGTTGTTATATAATTTCACATATTAAAACTAGTAATGCTTCATTACCTTCGCGGGGGGGGGGCTGTTAATTCTCTCCTTTGCGCTTTTACATTAGCTGAAGTCCTTATTACGCTTGGAATTATCGGTATTGTTGCTGCTATGACACTGCCTGCATTAATAGGAAATTACCAGAAGAAACAAACCGCTATTCAGCTTAAAAAAATTTACTCTATTATGCAGCAGGCGCTTCAAAGAGCAGAAGTTGACTATGAAGCTGTTGAATATTGGGATTTTACAATTGATGAAACAGCATTTTCTGATAAATACATAAAACCTTACTATAAAATTCTTACAGATTATAAAAATGCAACTTTTCCTACTGAATATCACATATATTGCAGGGACGGTAGAATTTGCGACGGTTATGGAACCTTTCAATTATCCAGTAAATTTGTTATTGCAGATGGAACATTGTTAGCCTTTCATCACGCACCAATTGATGGCTCCTCTGGTATCTTTACCATAATTATAGACATAAACGGATTTAAAAAACCTAACCAATATGGCAGAGATATATTTATGTTTGCAGCAGAGCCATCAAAAGGGATGCTGCCATATGGACTTGGCACAATAACCGGAGTACCAGACTTGAATGAATATCATAGCAGGGATTATCTCCTTAATGGAGAACTAAGAAGTTGCAACCAAGACGGTATATTATGTGCGGCCGTTATTATGATGGATGGCTGGGAAATCAAAGATGACTACACTTGGTAACAGTTGCTTTATATTAAATATCATTTTATTTTTGTTTGCAGTATAATTAATTTGAACAACAGAAGTGTATAACTACAGGCGGGTAATGTTTCTAAGTCCCGCAAAAAGCCGGCAAAAGCGGAAGGAAAGATTTTTTAAACCAAACGTTCAATACCGGCAGGAAAGGAAAATTATGACAATACCGGAAACAAAGAAATTTGAACTGGAAATCGGCGGAAAGACCGTAACAGTTGAAACCGGGAAGTATGCACAATCAACAAACGGTTCGGTAACCGTAAGATGCGGAGACACAATGCTTTTTGTCCACTGCGTTGTCTCAAAAGAACCGCGTGTCGGAATTGATTTCTTCCCGCTGTTAATCGACTATGAAGAAAGAATGTCCTCAATCGGACGTATTCCAGGCGGCTACAACCGTTCTGAAGGCAAGGCAAGCGACAAAGCAATCCTTGTATCACGTTTGATTGACAGACCGATAAGACCCCTGTTCCCAAAAGGTTACAGAAATGATATTCAAATCGTAGCGCAATTATTCAGTTATGATCAGCAAAATCAGCCCGACACTCTTGCAATGCTCGGGGCATCCTGTGCTTTAATGCTTTCAGGCGCACCTTTTGAAGGCCCGATAGGAGCCGTCAGAGTTTCAAGAGATGAAAACGGCAATATGATTGCCAACCCGACACACCAGCAGGCTGACAAATCAGATCTCGACATTGTTGTTGCTGGTACTCATGACAGCGTAATTATGGTTGAAGCAGGATGTAAATTCGTTACGGAAGACGATATTATGAATGCCGTTGAATTTGCACAAGGTGAAATAAGAAAACAGTGTGATGCTCAGGTTGAATTTGCAAAACAGTGCGGAGTTGTTAAAGAAGAATTCGTAAATCCTTACGACACAACTGAAATCAAAAAGATTATCGACGAAACAGCTCACGATATGATTTTTGACGCATACCACAACTTTGACAGAGAATACAGACAAAACAAACTTGAAGAAGCAAAAGCTCTTGTAAAAGAAAAAATAGATGCGCTTCCGGAAGACGATTACATCAAAAAAATCATTGAAGAAACAGGCATTGACTTTGTAGCGGAAGAATTCAAAAACGCTGAAAAGAAAATTATGCGTACAATGATTTTGGATGAAGGTGTCCGTGCAGACGGCAGAAAACCTCATGATGTGCGTCCTATCTGGTGCGAAGTCGGTGTAATTCCACGTGCACACGGTTCTGCAGTATTTACAAGAGGCCAAACTCAGGTTCTTTCAGTTGCAACCCTTGCAGGCCCCGGAATGAAACAGGAGCTTGACGGTGTTGATCCTGAAACTGAAAAAACTTATATGCACAAATATATATTCCCCGGCTTCTCAGTCGGCGAAGTAAAACCGTTAAGAGGCCCCGGAAGACGTGAAGTCGGACACGGAAACCTTGCAGAACGAGCTAACGTACCAGCACTTCCTTCTCAGGAAGAATTCGGCTACACAATCCGTGTAACTTCAGATGTACTTGAATCAAACGGTTCAACCTCAATGGCATCAACCTGCGGATCTTCAATGGCATTGATGAACGCCGGTGTTCCGGTAAAATGTATGATAGGCGGTGTTGCAATGGGTATGATTACGGAAGAAGGCAAAGAGCCCGTTGTATTAACCGATATTCAGGGCATTGAAGACTTCCTCGGCGACATGGACTTCAAAGTTACAGGAAACGACGACGGAATTACGGCGCTCCAAATGGATATGAAGGCAAAAGGCATTGCAAACGACACTTTGCGCCGCGCATTACAACAGGCAAAAGAAGGCAGACTTCATATCTTAGGCGAGATGAGAAAGGTAATTACAAAACCTGCGGATCATCTGTCACCGTTTGCTCCGAGCATTACGACAATGACAATTCCGGTTGAAGATATCGGAACAGTAATCGGACCCGGCGGAAAACAAATCCGTTCAATTATCGACGCATCAGGTGCTGAAATTGATATTCAGGATTCAGGCGTTGTAACGATTACATCAAACGATCAGGAAGGTGCTGAAATCGCAAAACGCATGATTCAGGAACTTACCTTCAAACCTGAAGTCGGCATGATTTTGAAAGGCAGAGTTGTAAGAATTATCCCGATTGGCGCATTCGTAGAACTTTGCGGAGGCAAAGACGGAATGGTTCACATCTCACAAATCTGTCACGAAAGAATCGAAACAATCGAACCGCACGTAAAAATCGGCGACGAAGTTATCGTAAAAGTAATCAAAATTGATGAAAAAGGCCGTGTAAACCTCACAATCAAAGGGGTTACAGATGAAGAAAAGTCAAGACTTTTAAATCAATAACCGAATTAAACAGATTAAAGCGCGGTGTTTATAAACACCGCGCTTTTTATATATTTAATCATACTTTTTAAATCCCCAAAATTCATATATTTATGCTATGATGAAAGCAACTGGAGGATATAAATATGTGTGACGTAATTACAATCGGAAGTGCGACAATGGATGTTTTTGTAGAAAGTGATGATGCAAACATTGTATCAGTATTCACCAAAAACAAAAAATCAGAGTTTATGAGCTATCCGTACGGGGCAAAAGTTGAAATTTCAGACTTCACATCTCAGGTTGGCGGAGGCGGAGTTAACACTGCTGTAAACTTTGCAAACCTCGGATTAAAAACCAGCGCAATTTTCAAAATCGGTGATGACATATATTCTGCGGGCGTTTTGGAATCTTTTAAAAACAAAAATGTAGACTTATCAAATATTGTACAAGACCCGAATTTAAGTACAGGCTTTTCAATAATTCTGGTAAGTTTCCAGGGTGACAGAACCGTTCTGGCACACCGCGGCGCAAACGCACAAATCAAAAAATCAGACATCAATTTTGATGCAATCAAAAATTCAAAACTTCTTTATATTGCACCAATGAACGGCGACAGTACAAAAGTTCTGGATGATATCGCAACATTCGCGAACGATAACAATGTTTATGTCTGCTTTAACGCAGGTTCAACAAGCATTAAAAAAGGGTTTAATTATCTTAAAAAGATACTTGAAAATGCATCAATTGTTGTAATGAATAAAGAAGAAGCTGCTCTTGCGACACAGATTCAGGTAAGACCCGACACAAGAGAAGAAAAATTTTCAGAAGAACCAATCCACCCTGATGTTAAAGAAATGCTTAAAAAATTGAAAGTCAGAGCTTATCAAATTATTGTAATTACTGACGGTAAATACGGAGCTTATGCATATGACGGACAAAAATTCTATCTGTGCCCCGTATTTGAAGGACCGGTTGTATCAACATTAGGAGCAGGCGATGCATTTGCTTCGACTTTCTGTGCGGCGCTAGGACGCACAAAACAAGATATCGGTAAATCTTTAATGTATGCTTCCGTAAACTCTGCAGGTGTAGTTTCTGAATTCGGAGCAACTCAGGGACTCCTAACCTTTGAAGAAATAGAAAAGCGGCTTCGGGAAAATCCGAACTATACATACAAAATCGTCTGATATATTAAAAATAATGAAGGATTATTCCCCGTATATTTTTTGTTGTATAATATAATTAAGAGAGTTATAGGAGAAAATTACAAATGGGATATAAGATTTTAGCAAAAAAAGAAATTTGCCCGAATCAATATGAAATTACTGTAGATGCGCCGTATGTTGTACGCAACGCGCAGGCAGGTCAGTTTATAATCTTTAGAGCTGACGAAAACAGCGAACGGGTACCGTTAACAATTGCTGATGTTGACAAAGAAAAAGGTGAATTAACACTTGTATTTATGGCTGTAGGCTACTCTACAAAAAAACTTGCGGCGCTGAATACCGGCGACGAAATTCATGACATTGTAGGTCCGCTCGGACAGCCGACACATATCAAAAAATACGGTACTGTAGTTTGTCTTGCAGGCGGATACGGTGCAGCACCATGCTATTTAATAGCCAAAGCGTTTAAAGAAGCCGGCAACAAAGTTTATATGATAATGGGAGCAAGAACAAAAGAATTAATTTTCTGGGCAGACAAAATGAGAGATGCCTGCACGGAATTGTTCATAACAACCGACGATGGAACAATGGGCGAAAAAGGATTCGTCACACAGGTATTGGAAAAAATCATGAACCGTGAAAAAGTGGATTATGCTATTGCGGTAGGACCGATGCCTATGATGAGAGCAGTTGCAAATATGACACGTGACAAAGGAATCTACACAGAAGCGAGCATGAATCCGATTATGGTAGACGGAACAGGTATGTGCGGAGCATGCCGTGTGACAGTAGGCGGCGAAGTTAAATTTGCATGCGTTGACGGCCCGGATTTCGATGCTCACAAAATTGACTTTGATGAAGTTATCAACAGAACCCGTATTTATAAAGATCAAGAGAGAAAACGCGACGAGAACTGTAACCTTTTAAAACAAGCATCATTACAAAAATAAATAACAGGAGAGAATAATGGCTGTAAAAAAAGATATTCCGTTTTGTCCGGTATTAAGCATAGGCACAGGTATAGACATGGTTTGCACCCAGGATCGCTGCAGCTGGTATATTCCGAGTGTCAAAAAATGCTCAATGTACATAATAGCATATAACGAAATGCTTGCTGCAAATTCAAAACAAGCAGCTAAAAAGAAAAAATAAGTGAAATAATTTATGAAAATAGCGCTCTGCATTAAACAAGTACCGGACACCTCCGATATCAAGTGGACGGAAAACAATACCATACGACGCGAAGGGGTTGAAAGCATAATTAACCCGTATGATGTCTATGCAATTGAGATGGCGCTGCGCATCAAAAAAAATATTCCTGACACGGAAATCACAGCGCTCACAATGGGGCCGCTTCAAGCAGAGGACATGCTGAGAAAAGCAATTGCAACAGGCGTTGATAAAGGCGCACTTATTACAGACAGAAAATTTGCGGGAGCAGATACTTACGCAACCGGCAGAACCCTTGCTCAATCAATAAAAAAAATTGTACCAGACTTTGACGTCGTAATCTGCGGACAGTTTGCAATCGACGGCGACACAGCGCAAACAGGGCCGAGCATTGCAAACCATCTTAATCTTCCGCAAATAACCTTTGTCAGAGAGCTAATAGAAGTTAATAACGAATATATTACGGTAACCCGTCAGGCTGATGACGGAATCGAAACAATAAAGGCAAAACTTCCTGTACTGCTCTGCGTTCTGCAGGGATTTGAAGCCCCGACAAGAGCAAATATTAACGGATACATCAAGGCGCAGAAATCGGAAATAAAAATCTATTCACTGAACGATATAGGATTACAGCCGGAAGAAGTAGGCTTAAAAGGTTCTCCGACATACGTAAGCAAAGCGTTCCGCCCGATTGTAACCCACAAATGCGAAAAGATTCACGATACAGAGAATATCGGAGCCGTAATTTGTCAAAAGATAAAAGACTTTAAGGCGGTGGCAGATGAGTGAAGAAAAAGAAATTTTGTTATACGCAGAAGTCACGCGGGATAAATACATTCACACCGTGTTCTTTGAGCTTGCGAATAAAGCTCTTGAACTTGCCGCAAAACTCGGCGGATGCAAAATTTCTGCGCTTTTGATAACAGAACCGCTTGAGATGAAAGGTTATATTGACGGCTTTACAAACAGCGGAATCGACAGGGTCTATCTGTTTGAAGATGAGAGATTGAGAAATTATAATACGGAAATTTATGCAAAAATCGCAGTGGATCTGGTAAAAGAAATCAATCCGGAAATAATGCTTATCGGTGCGACAAATCAGGGAAGAGATCTGGCGCCGAGAATAAGCTCGGCAATTCACACGGGCTTAACGGCAGACTGTACGGATTTGGATATAAACGAAAAAGGGCAGCTTGCGGCAACGCGTCCGACATTTGGCGGACAGCTGATGGCAACTATTTTGTGCAAAACCTTACCGCAAATGGCAACAGTGCGTCCGAAAGTTTTCAGACCAATGAGTGAAAACGCTGTGCGGAATACGGAAATCCTCCGTAAAACCCCGCAAATTAATGAAATTGCTCCCAGAATTGAGATTGTTGAATTTGTAAAAACATTAGAGGATGAACTGAACGATCTGGACAGTGCGGAAATAATCGTTGCAGGCGGACGCGGAATGGGAACGAGAGAAGGCTTTGAACTGCTTTCAAAACTGGCCGAAAAACTCGGCGGAACAGTTGGAGCAAGCCGTGCGGCAGTTGATATGGGTATTGCGCCAAAGAATATTCAAATAGGCCAGACAGGAAAAACAGTTCGACCAAAGATTTATATAGCCTGCGGAATTTCCGGCGCAATACAGCACATTGTCGGGATGAAAGACAGCGAAAAAATTATTGCGATAAACTGGGACGAAAACGCTCCGATATTTGAAGTTGCGGATTTGGGCATAGTAGGCGACCTGAATAAAATACTGCCTGAGATGATTGAATGCTGTTGGGATAATAAATAATCGTGTCAAATTGGGCGCCGCCGGAGGCGGCGCCTTCCATTACATTAATTTCAGCATCTGATAAAGATATAAAACATCCTTTTCATTATCAAGAGCTTTTAAGATTTCAGCTTTCATTTCTTCATATGATCGCTCCTGCTTGAACACAAAAAGCTCATAAATATCAACATCAAGGGCTTTTGCAATAGAAGTAAGGGTTTCGGAAGAGGGGTAATTGTTGCCGTTTTCGATTTTGCTGACATTTTTGGGGTCAATACCTATAAGCTCGGCGAATTTTTCCTGCGTAAGACGACGTTTTTTGCGCAAAATTTGTATTTTTTGCCCAAGTTGGTGTTTTAAAGACATAATTTTAAAGCTCCCGATATATATATAATTACAATATTCCAGTGTCAAGAGAACTATTTATTAGATAGATTTTTTAATAATTTCTGCTCGACATGTTGACAAAATTCTATTTATCAGATATAATTATAAATAATTCCTATACAATAGATGGAATTTTGTACAATAAACGGAGGTATTTTAGATGTTAAAGAAAACTATTGGTATGAAGGGTTTTACACTCGCAGAAGTGTTGATTACTTTGGGTATTATCGGGGTAGTTGCCGCAATGACAATGCCTACATTGATTAACTCAACACAGGGCGCACAGTACAAAACAGCTTACAAAAAGGCACTTTCAGTTATGTCTCAGGCTGTTGTCATGAACATCGCTCTTGATGACTACGATTTGTCACAAACAGTTAAAGGTAAAAACGGTGATGAGGCTTCACATGGTGCTGTAGCTGCTGATCCAGCAAAACCAGGGGATCAAGGAAGTGCTGCTGAAACCCAAACATTATACACATTATTTAAAAATCGTATGAATGTTGTTAAGGTTTCAGGAAATGATGATATATCAGATGAATATAAAATTATTGATGCCACTGCATTAACCGAGGACGCACCTGGCGGTGGGCATACATATGGTAAAACCTGGCCTACAATAACTAGCGGTACTACAAAATTTGGTTTTGGAACAACCTTATTCTTTAATGATGGCATAATATTTTCTTTTGACAATGAACAATCAGCATGCCAGTCTGGCACAGAGTATCGACTGGAAAATTATTGTTGGGGATTTATTGATGTAAACGGTGAAAAAGGGCCAAACAAAGTAGTTAAATGCGATACTGGCTCTTTGGCGGCCGGAAGTGGTACAGCAGGAAAAGATGACGCAACTTGTACTGTAACCAACCCGACAGATATCTATCCGATCATGTTCTATGATCAAACAATCGTTCCTGCAACTGCTGCAGCAAGAGCTGTATTGTACGCTAAATAGGACTTAAAAAAAGATACCATAATATAAGTTAGTTTTTTAAACTAAACTATTTGTTATAATTCTCGCCTTAGCTCACCTAGGGCGATTTTCTTTTGCATGCGCCGCCGCAGGCGGCGCTATATCATGTCATTCCGAACTTGTTTCGGAATCTCCTCCCCGACACCCCCGCAGAGATTCTGAAATAAATCCAGAATGACACAACCGCCACGCGCCCCTCTCACCTTCACATCTCACGCTTCTACCCTCTCTCTTCACGTTTCGCTCTTCACCTTTTTTATTTCTGTGGTAAAATATAAGAGTTGAAAAATGATTTACGGAAGGGATATAAATATGACTAACAAAGTTGTTGTGGGTTCACAGTGGGGCGATGAAGGCAAAGCCAAAATTACGGATATTTTAGCGCATGACGCTGATTTGATTATTCGCTATCAGGGCGGCTGCAATGCAGGGCACACTGTCGTTGCGGACAACAAAACCTACAAGTTTCACCTTATCCCCTCTGGTATTCTTTACAAAGGCAAAACCTGCTTTCTGGGTGCGGGAACCGTTATTCTGCCGGAGTTTTTCGAGCAGGAAGTTAATGAGCTTATCGCGCACGGAATAGATGTTTCCGGCCTCAAAATCAGCCCGCTTGCTTCCATCACAATGCCCTATCACACCGAAGTTGACGGCTATTCCGAAAGCACCGCAGGCAAAGGTAAAATCGGAACAACTAAAAAAGGTATCGGCCCCACTTACACGGACAAAGCCGCAAGAATCGGGCTTAAAATAGGTGATTTGTACAATCTTGAAACCCTTAATGAAAAGTTAGACATAATTTTGCCGCTTAAAAACAAGACGCTTGAAAAGGTTTACGGGCTTCAACCCTACACAAAAGACTGTATTCTCGCTCTGTGTGAAAAATATGCTCAAATTTTTAAGCCCTATGTATGCTTTGAGTGGCAGGAACTTCTCGAAAACTTCCGCAAAAAACAAATCCTTTTTGAAGGCGCGCAAGGTGTTATGCTTGATGTAGATTATGGAACTTATCCATTTGTGACTTCTTCAAATCCTATCGGCGGCGGGGCTGCAACAGGCAGCGGTTACGGCCCGACTATGATTGACGAAGTTATCGGTGTTGCAAAGGCTTATGTAACCCGCGTCGGAGAAGGCCCGTTTGTAACCGAGCTTACTGACGAGACAGGCGAAAAAATCCGCGAAATCGGTCACGAATTCGGGGTTACAACAGGACGCCCCAGAAGATGCGGCTGGTTTGATGCTGTAATTATGCGATATTCGGTGCTTGTCGGCGGGCTTACGTCAATTGCTCTCACAAAAGCAGATGTCTTTGATTCGTTTGATGAAATTAAAGTTTGTACGGCATACAAAGACACGCGCGACGGAAAAGTTTACACTCATTATCCGACAGATGTTTTCATGCACAAATATCTTGAGCCGGTTTATGAAACCCACAAAGGTTGGAAATCTGATATTTCAAAGATTCGTGAGTATGAAAATCTGCCGGAAAATTGCAGAAAATATTTAGAAAGATTAGAAGAGCTTCTCGGTGTTCCGGTTTCGATTGTAAGTGTCGGTCCGGACAGAGAACAGACTATTTTTAGAAAATAGAATCAGGCGCCGCCGCAGGCGGCGGCGCCTGACATATTCTTTCCCCTAAAAGAGCAATTTTTTCTTCCTTCTTGTTTTTATTATAATATGTTAGTAAGGAAATGTGTATGTTAAAGATTACCCCGAATTTCACTTCGGGCACTGTTTCGGCAACCGAACCCCGAGAAAAAGCCCACCAATCACGTTCTTTATCGGAAAACACAGACAAACCCGTTGATTTGCCGAAGGTTTCGCCTGATTATAATATAAAAACACCGATTAAATACAGCAAACTCGGTGACATTTCCCTGCCGTTCGAGACTAAAGCCAGTTTATACAAACTTGCAAACGGTCAGAGAGTTGTAATTATCCCGAAAGAAGGTCGAACCGTCTTAAAAACTTATGTTAATACAGGTTCTATGAACGAACCCGACAACCTGCGCGGAATCAGCCACTATATTGAACATAATCTTTTTAACGGCTCCGACGGGCTTGAAGCAGGAGACTTCTTTAAACGCGTGGACAAAATGGGTGCTTCCACAAATGCAAGCACAGGATTCTCCGAAACTAACTATTTTATAAGCTCAAATCTTCTTAACGAAAACGATTTGGAAGAGCAGATTAAACTGCACGCCTCAATGCTTGAATCCCCCAAGTTTGCAGTTGATATGCTCGAAAAAGAAAAAGGTATCGTTAATTCCGAAATAAATATGATTACGGCAAATCCGCAAAATATCGGAATCAACAGTGCCCTTAAAAATCTTTATCAGGTCAACACAAAATCCGTTGATATGATTGGCGGAACAACTTCAAATATTACAAATCTTACACGCGAAGATTTAGTAAAATATTTTAATACGAATTACTACCCCGCCAATATGGTAACAGTGATTACAGGTGATATCGAGCCTGACAATGCAATGAAACTTGTCTCAAAATATTTTTCATCCAACAAACGCCCGCCCGCTGAAAGATACTTTGAAAACCTTAAACCTGTTGACAAACCTGTTCGTCAGGACATAATTTCCGATAAAGCAACAGCAGCATCAGTTATTCTTGCATTTGACGGGCCCAAAAACAACAATACAAAAGATAAAATTCTGACGCATGTTTTGTCGGAAATTTTGACAATGTCAAAGACATCCAGAATTGATAAAAAATTAAAAGAACTGAACAGCAGCGCCTTCACTGAAATCGAACGAATCAGCACCAAACCTGATGACGGACGCGCCATTTTAATTATGGCAGAAGGTACTGAAAACAACTCTGAAAAAATTATTAAAACTATTTATACGGAAATCGCAAAACTTGCAGCAAATCCTCCCTCAGAAGATGAAATGAACGTTGTAAAAAAACGCGTGCTAAAAGATTTTTCTAATATTTTTGAACAGTCCGGCTTTACAAATACGCTTGTCGGCAGTGCTTTTCAGGATAATGACTTAAACTTTGTGACTGATTTTGAAAAAACAGTCAATTCAATTACACCAAACGAAATCTCTGATGCCGCAAAACGCTTTCTGAACCTGAACAAGGCATCTTTAACGGTTGTTCATCCCGCAACCGCAACAACAGAAAGTATTCAAAAGAATTACAGCAATGCCGCAAACATCACGTTTACAGGCGCAAATAAGCCTAAACAGGCTATCAATATGGATAATGTCAAAGAATATAAACTTCAAAATAACTTTGAGGTTGTTCTTCATGACACAAATAACAATAATGCCTGCTTTGATATTTTGTACACAAATAACAAATATCTGCCGGACACAAAACCTGCCACGGCAAGCCTTTTATATAAAATTCTGAACGCGGGCACTGCTGAGAAAAATGAAATTGAATATCAGCAAGAACTTGACAAACTCTCAATTGATACAGTGTTTGCCTCAGGCGACACAGATTTGAAAGTTAAATCCGATTTCTTCGCTGATGATATGAAAGACGCTCTCAAATCAGCCAAAGACGTTCTTAAAAATCCAAGGTTTACTCAAGCCACTCTTGATAAAATGAAAAGTGAACTCAGGGACGAAATAGAAACTCTGGATAAAGACGCCGCTGATAAACTTATGCCGGAATTATTTAAAGGACTTCCGTCCGGCTTTACAAAAGAAGAAATTCTCGGCTCAATAGATGCGGTCACTCTCGACGATTTAAAAAGTCTTTACAATTTTATAATTTCAAACGGACAGGCAAATATTGTAGTTTCAGCGCCTTTTTCCAAAAAACCGGAACTTAAACAAATTGTATTTAGAGAAATTGCAGAATTGCCAGATGTAACGCCCAAAAATTCAAATATTAAAAATATTTATCAGGAAATACCGGAAACAAAAGTGCTTACGGATACTTTCACCAAACCGCAGGCACAAATCATAAAAGCATATAAATTCAAAATGAATCAGAATATGAAAGATGAAATTGCTCTTTATCTTTTAAATATGATTCTTGGCGGAAATCCGTCCTCAAGATTGTTTCAGGACTTAAGAGAACAGCAAAAACTCGCCTATTCCGTTCATTCCAATATAAGTTTTCTTGATGATATCGGAACAATTGAACTTGAAATCGGCACCACAACAGAAAATAAAGAAACCGGCGAAATAAGTTATGACAATCTTAAAAAGTCAATCGAAGGGTTTAACAAGCATATTGAAAGGCTTAAAACAGAAAAAGTAACGGTTGCTGAGCTTAATAACGCAAAATTAAGCCTGAAAAATGCAGTTTTGAACGCTAACGAAACAAACAAAGGCAAAAATAAATCTCTTGAATACGGGCTGATTTCACCATACGGAATCAACTCCGAAAATCTTATCCTGCAAACAATTGATACAATCACGCCTGATGATATTTATAATGCAGCAAACTATATTTTTAAAGGTAAACCTGTTTACTCAATTCTTGCAACAGAAAACACTCTAACGGAAAATAAAGATTTTCTGGCTTCACTTGAAAAATAACACAATATAATTAAAATAAATTTAGTTTAGAAAAGCATTTTATAAATCAAACGCACTAATTCATCATCTTTATCCAATTTTTCATTTATTTTTTCTTTTAGCACTGCAACATCAGCGAGATGCTCACTTCTGAACAGCTCAGAAGCCGAAATTTCAAATACTTCAAGGAGTTTATCAAGGGTTTTGACACGCGGAAAAGTTTGTGCGTTCTCAATTTTAATAATATTTCGTGTGTCCATGTCAACAAGTTCAGCTAACTGTTCCTGCGTAAGATTCTTTTGTTTACGCAGTTCTTTTATCCTTTTACCGAACAAGTTTTTTACACTCTGCATATTTACTCCTTTAAAACTAATCATATAATTTATATTAAACTCATATGATGATTTAATTATTCACTTAATATTGACAAAAGTGATATAATAATTCATAATTAAATAGTATTTATCATTTGAGGAACGATTATGAAGATAATTAATTATAAAAAATCTTTTACACTTGCAGAAGTTCTTATTACTCTTGGAATAATCGGAATTGTTGCAGCCATGACGCTTCCGTCCCTGATTGGGAATTATAAAAAGAAAGTATTAAAAGAACAATTTAAAGTTGCGTATTCTTTACTCCAGCAAACCTGGAATAAAGTTGTTGCTGATCTTGAATATACACCGGAATGTTTTTACTGGAGCAAAGGTAAATATGCAACAATCTGTGTTGAATATGATGAATTTGGCAGATGCATAAAAAAGACTTTGCCCGACGGCAGCCCTTTACCTGCTGATATGTACGGAAGATTTAACGAATGCAGTATATTTAGAGAACAAATTGAAAAAAATCTTCAAGTTATACAACTCTGCAAAGGTAATGCCTATCAAAAAGGATGTCTTCCTGATTATGAAGGGTACGACACTATTTTGCAGAATAACAGCGAAGACGACATGAGTGATGATGAAGCATTTTCAAAATCCAGAGGCTGTTCTAATTTAAGAAAAGATTATCTTAAAGTTAACAGTTATGTTTATGTTTTAAAAAATGGAATGATTTTAATACCCTACTCTCCAAATAATTTTGCAACTTTTTTGGTAGATATTAACGGAAAAAAAGGTCCTAATAAATGGGGCTAT
>CALVAS010000042.1 GCA_944325585.1 Candidatus Gastranaerophilales bacterium | reverse complement strand
ATTGGGAAGTTCATCCGGCGCTTCATGGTGGTCTGTTATAATAACATCAATTTTAAAACTGTTAAGAAAACTTACCGCTTCATTGTTAGAAATGCCACAGTCAACCGTAACAAGAACTTTGGGTTTTACGGTTGTCATTATTTTGACAAGCGCTTTTGTATCAAGTCCGTGGCCTTCTTTTTCGCGGTCGGGTATAAAATAATTCACATCTGCGCCAAGGTGAGAAAGGGTTCTGTAAAGAAGAGAGGTTGATGTTACACCGTCTGCGTCAAAATCGCCGTAAATAATAATTTTTTCATTGTTGTCAATTGCCGAAGCAAGACGTTCAACGCATTTTTTCATATCCGTAAAAACATACGGATCAGAGAGACTTGTGCCAAGCGGATTTAAAAATTCTTCAATATCTTTTTCCGTTTTAATCCCGCGTGTTGCAAGAAGTCTTTTAATCAATGAGTGCTCGTTTGTGTCACAGTCTTTAATTATCCACTCTTTATGCATATTTTCTCCCCGTCTTTAATTAAATCATAACATGAAAAAAGAACTTGTATAAATATTTCTGTTATGTTTGGATTATAGATAAAAGTCAGGAATTATTCCTGCTTTACAAAAGTTTACATTTGTGGTATTATGTTGTAAGTCTTACGGGACAAAGGTTTCAGGATTAAGAGGCTGAAAAATACGGAAATTAAATTTAAGTTCTTATAAATTTGTGCCGTAAACGGGTATATAGATAGTAAGTAAGTTTAATAGGAAGGATTTTTATTATGTCTCTCGACCCCGTTAACAAAGACGTGCAGATTACCCCTGTGGAATTGCCGCAAATCGACTTCGAATTGTCGGATTCTACCAAGGAAAAACTGGAAAAGGAAGCAAGTTTGTTTGCTAAAAAGTTTGTCCCCGCAAATGATGATAAGACCGTAAGGCTTGTTGAAGTTGCAAAAGACGGTAAAAAAATTATTTATGAAGATAACGGACAAATGCATCTTGCGCCCAGCCAGACAGAACTTGCCGAAGAATTTATCAACAGCGGTGAAGATAAGGCTAAATTCTCAGAAATTTTCGGCGGATTTTTCGGCAGATCAAAAAGTATGTTTAACAACAAAAAAGATGACAATTTGATTTAATTTGTATGAAAAAGATTTGAACGCGCCCGAAGTTATTTTTTACGGGCGCGTTGTGTTGTCTATATTGTAAATTCGTTCTATTGAACTGCAACTGATTGACCGTTTGTCATCTGATTTACGACTTCGATTGCTTTCAAAAGCTGAACGTCTTTTTTGTTTTTGATATCTTCTTCTTTAAGTTCCACAACTATATCAGGAGTTATGCCTTTTTTGTTAATATCTGTTCCGTTCGGAGTCAAATATTTTTGGATTGTGATGTTGATTCCGGCTTCATACGGAAGTTTGTTGATTTCCTGAACCAGACCTTTACCGAAAGATTGTTCA
Source organism: Candidatus Gastranaerophilales bacterium (assembly GCA_944325585.1). Lineage (GTDB taxonomy): Bacteria > Cyanobacteriota > Vampirovibrionia > Gastranaerophilales > Gastranaerophilaceae > Scatenecus. The sequence goes on along the minus strand of CALVAS010000042.1, from coordinate 13,439 downwards.
CCGATAATTACGGCTCTGTGGTTGTCTTTCATTGCACCTGAGAAGATTTCGCTGGCGGATGCAGAACCCTTGTTGATTAAAACAACAACCGGTTTTCTTGTAATAACTCCGCGGTTTGCACGTGAGGTTTCTTTGTAGCCGTCGCGGTCAACAGTTGAAACTATTGTGCCGCCGTCAAGAAACATATCTGATATATAAAGGGCATTGCTTAAAAGTCCGCCGGGGTTGGAACGAAGGTCAATAATATAACCTTTTTTATTCTGTCCCTGTTCAAGAATGGTTCTAAATTCGGCAGCTGCGTTGCGGCTTATGAATGAACTCAGTCTGATATAGGAAATATCATCCGGAACTTTTGTTTCAAGCGGTGTTTTAACCGAAATTGATTTTACTTCGATTTCTGCACGTGTAATGGTGTAGCTTTTCGGTTCCATATCTTTGCGTTTTATAAGAAGCGTTACCTGAGTACCTTCTTTACCGCGGATTTTGTCAGCGGCTTTGTCAACGGTGATTCATCATCAGCTTTCAGACCGGCTTTTTCGGCAGGTGTATCTTCAATCGGTGCAATTACCATCAATTTGCCGTCTTTTACACCTATCTGGATACCGATGCCTTTTAATGAACCTTTAATGGAACTTGTTTCTTCCGCAAACTCTTTCGGATCCATAAACTTTGTATAAGGATCGTTTAAACTTGCAACCATGGTGTTAATTGCAACATAGGCATCTTCGTTTGTTCTTATGTAATTGTCGTATTTATGGCGCCATTTGCTCCAGTCCTGAGCGTTGTTTGTCTGGTCAACAAATTTTGTATTAATCAGTCTCCAAACGTTGTCATACAATTCCACGGGAGTATAGGCAAATACGTTATCTCTGATAATCCAGCCAAACAGGATTACGAAAACACCCATAAAGATAAAACTTTTTCTCATAATGTTTCTCATTCTTTAACTTTTTCCTCCAAATTACTCATAATTTCATTACCTGTTATATAACCTGTATTTACCATGATGTTTTTTTTCAAAATTTGTTGCATGTTTTTATAATACGACAGGATATTGAACTAATAAGTATATGATTATTATATCATAGTTGCCTTTAAAAATCAGTTTTGGTCAAAATATTTTAAAATTTCGTTATCAAACATTTGGTATTCTTTTACAACTGCGCAGTCCGTCGGAAGGATTAAAACAATACTTTCTGCGGTGGCTTTTTTATCCAGTTTCATTTCGGCAACTATTTTTTTGATATCAAAGTCCGGAATTTTTTTGAAGTTGTATTTTTTTATCAAATCTTCTGCAATGAACTTGTAGCTTTCGACGATAATGCCCATTTTTTGCGCAAGAGTGAAAACAAATTCAATACCTTTGACGACGGCTTCTCCGTGGGTGTATTTTTTGTATTTTGTAAGTTTTTCAACGGCGTGGGCGTATGTGTGGCCGAAGTTTAAGATTTTGCGCAATCCGCCTTCTTTTTCGTCTTTTTCGACAACTGATTTTTTAAGAGAAATGCAGATTTTTATTAATTCTTCAAGGGTTTTGTTGTCGCGCGAAAGAATTTTTTCTGAGTTTAGAGAGAGAAAATTTATCAGATTAAATTCCTCATCACATTTACAGCTGTTTTCTATGAAGGCGTATTTGACAACTTCACCCAGACCGGTTTTCATCTGTTTTTCATCAAGTGTTTTTATAAAATTTGTATTTATTAAAACGGTATCAGGCTGATAGAAAGCTCCGACAAGGTTTTTGCCAAAATCCGTATCAATTCCGGTTTTGCCGCCGACTGAGCTGTCAACGCAGGCTAACAGGGTGGTCGGAATCTGTATCAGATGAATTCCACGCATATATGTAGCGGCCGCAAATCCTGCAATGTCTCCGCAAACCCCGCCGCCGACCGCGATTATGAAATCATTTCTCGTAAGTTTCACCTTCAAGGCGGCGGTAAGAATTTTCTGGTAAGTTTTGAAGTTCTTTTCTTTTTCGCCGTCTTTTAAAACAAAAATCCTCTCTTTCGGTAAGTTCAGAAAATTCCCGTAAAGTTTAAAAACTTTTTCGCTTATAACCGCAAAAAGATTGTTTTTGCCGGTTATATCAAGAACTTCGTTGTAAAGTTCTTGAATATCATTGTTATTTATTCTTATCGGATATTTTTTTTCGGATGCATTGATTTGTACGTTTAAATTAATCATTTATAACTCCGAGAATTTTTTCTGCAACTTCTGATGGTGTTTTGTTGTCGGTTTCTACCGTAAAATCAGCCAGTTTGTAGTTCTTTTCGCGGAGGGAAAGTATATGACTGATTTTTTCCAGTGAAAAATGCTTTTTTAAAAGCGGTCTGTGAGTTTCGGCTTTTATTCTTTCATAAATCGTTTCCGGTGCGGCTTTTAAAAATACAACAGTTGAATTTTTTTGAAAAAGCCGTCTGTTATCGGGATTTTCAAACGCGCCGCCGCCTGCGGAGATTATCTGGCTGTCATTAGCTGTAAATTGTTTAATTTTATTGCTCTCAAGTTCTCTAAAGTGTGGCTCGCCGTATTTCAAAAAGATTTCAGAAATCTTTTTTCCCGTGCTTTTTTCAATTTCGTCATCAATGTCGACAAGTTTAAAATCCGGCAGAAGTCTTGAAAGTTCCTTTGCCGTTGTTGTTTTTCCGCACCCCATCATTCCAATCAACGTTATGTTTTTCTTCATAAAATTATTGTACATTAAACAAAAAAAACGGGATTGTAACGAAATGTAAAATTCAATTTTTTATTCCTGTTTGAAGTTCCTCATAATTTCATCAAAGCTGTCGCCGCCGTATTTGAGAAGTATTTCATTCAAAAGCACACAGGCAATTCTTGCCTCGGCAACAACCGCACAGGCTTCAACAGCACATGTATCGGAACGTTCAAAATGGGCTTCGGTTTCCGTCATAGTTGCGGAATCTACTGTTCTAAGCGGTTTTCTGAGTGTCGGAATCGGTTTCATTGATGCAAAAATCTGAAGATTTTCACCGTTTGTCATTCCGCCTTCAATTCCGCCTGCGTTGTTTGTTTCTCGAACTATTTTGCCGTTTTCAAGAAACATTTCGTCATGAAATTCACTTCCCTTAAGTTTGTAGGAGTGGTGATTGCCTATTGAAACTGTTTTAACCGCCGGAATACTCATAACAGCCTGTGCAATCCGTCCGTCAAGCATTCTGTCCCAGTGAACGTATGAGCCGAGCCCGACCGGCATGTTTTCGTAAATTACAACGAATTTTCCGCCGAGTGTGTCGCCTTCTTCTTTTGCTCTGTCAATTTCAGCGTGAAATTCGTCTTTATTTTTTGTGTTTCCGATTTGCAAAATTCTTGAATAACCGCGAATGTTAAATTGTTCAAGAATTTGTTTTGCAACTGCGCCGACGGCTGTTTCTATTGCGGTTTTTCGTGCGCTTGAGCGCTCAAGAACATTGCGCAAATCTTTGTGGTTATATTTGACTGAACCTGCATAATCCGCGTGCCCCGGACGGTATTTTGTAAAAGATTTTTCGTCAGTTGAATCCTCGGGGTTAACGCTCATAATTTTTTCCCAGTTTGCAAAATCTTTGTTGTAAATTACAAGAGTTAAGGGCGCACCTGTTGTTTTGCCGAATCTTACGCCTGATGTTATTTCCGCCGTATCCGATTCGATTTTCATCCTTCCGCCGCGGCCGTAACCTTCCTGACGCCGTTCAAGTTCTTTATTGATAAAGTCAGGGTTTATATCAAACCCTGACGGTAAACCTTCGATTATTGCGGTTAAGCATTTGCCATGGCTTTCGCCGGCTGTTAAAAATCTGAATTTTTCATACATAAAATTTTCTCCGAATTGCCGGATTCTCTTTCTTTTTGAATTATTTTTTATTCGCGTATTTTAAGAAAATCTGCTGTTTTGTCTGCATCATTTCTTCTGTAATAAGCCATTTTCCGTCCGGTTGTTTTTTTACAATCATGTAAGTTTTTAATTTGTAATTTTCGCCTGACGGCTGGCGGAGTGAGCTGATTTTGTAGCTGTCGCCGGCTTTTGTAACGGTTATGTTTGAATAATTATTTTTGTAATTTCTCAGTTTGGCGCCTGCCTGACCGAGTTTCATTTGTTTGATATAAGTTGCGGTGTCAGTTGTAACATCAACAAGTGCTCCGTCGGGTTTTACGACCTGACGAATGATTTTAGCGTTAGGCGAATACATATGTTCAATTGTCGGACTGTAATTGTTTGCCGCGTTCACATAACTTTCGAAAAATGCTTTTGCTGCAGCGGAATCATCTGCAAAAGCCTGCATGCCGGTTGTTAAAAAGATTCCGAAAAATAAAATTAGAGATAAAAATTTTTTCATGATTTTACTCCTGTCTCCTACAAAAATAGAACGATTTTCATTATCAAAAAGTTCATTTTTGTTTTTAAATCATACCATAAAAATTTGTCCGTTGCATTAAACTAAATATTTAAGAAAATTGCCCTGACGGCTTATTAATAAAAAATTCTTTCTATCGGATATTTATGGATGAAAAGGAGGGAATAATGAGAGACGAGGAAAATTTAACTATTGAAGAGGAAATGATTGCAGAGGTTGAACCCGAAAAACCTTCAAAAATTCTTATGGTTGTGACGAACGTTTGTGAATTTGATGACAAGAATCATACCAAAACGGGTGTTTGGTTTGAGGAATTTGCGGTTCCGTATAATGAATTTATAAAGAACGGGTTTGAAGTTAAGGTTGCAACTTTGACGGGTGAAATTGCGCCGATTGATCCTGCGAGCGAAAATCTGTTTGAGGATATTATCTGGAATGATGCAAAAAAGGCGCTGAATGATACGGATGCGCTTGATACGATTGATTATAACAAATATGATGCAATCGTGCTTCCGGGCGGTCACGGGCCTATGTATGATCTGGCAAAGAGCGAAACTTTGGGCAGAATTATTACGGAATTTAACCGTGATGGGAAACTTATTGCGGCAATTTGTCATGGCCCTGCGGGATTTTTGCCTGCAAAAACCGACGGGATTCCGTTTGTCAGCGGACGTAAACTTACTTCATTTACAAACGAGGAGGAAAGGGTTTACAAAAAAGATAAGTTGACTCCTTTCTTTTTGCAGGACGCTTTGATGGACGAAGGGGCTGATTTTATTGAGGATGAACCGGGGGCAGTAAACATTATTACTGACGGAAACCTTATTACCGGACAAAACTTTCAATCTGCCAAAAACTTTGCAAAAGCGATTGTGGATTATCTTTCATATTGATAAAAGCCGCTTTTAAAGCGGCTTTTCAAATATCTTTTTTAAGAGCTTTAAGCTGCAGAAAATGTTTCACATTCCGGTATTTAAAAACTTTTGCCGGATTCCCGCCTGCGATTGCACAAGGTGGAATGTTGCCGTGAACAACTGCTCCCGCTTGAATTATGGCACCTTCTCCGATTTTTGTGCCCGGGAGAATGATTACTCTTGCTCCAATCCAAACAAAATCGCCTATTTCAATATCTTTATTAATCATTGTATTGTCGTAGGGCAGGTCATTACCTTCATAATTGTGGGTGTCCGAAATAATCTGCGAATCAAACCCTGCAACAAAATAATTGCCCAAAACAACTCTGCCTTCACCGCTAATATGCAATCCGTTAAGTTTTACGTGATTTTTTATAACAGTATTTTTGTTAACTGTTGAGAATTTTCCGCAATAAAAATTTTTTCCGATTGATTTTGCGGTAAACAATATTTGTATGCTGTTGCAAAACTGGCGGAATATTCTTCTAAGAGATTTTATCGGTATTAAACAGGACAAAATTTTTATCATACTTACAGAAAAGAATTATATTTTGTGCAAGGTAACTTGTCAATCACTTTTTAAAATTAAGTAACTCATAAGAGGTTTTGAAAAAGTGCTTTGTAAGTTACCCTTATATAAAAAGGAGATTTATGTTTCTTATAGATAAACATAATATTGGATTTGTGATAAAGCAGGCTCGCAAAAAAGCGAAATTGAAGCAGTATGAACTGGCTGAAAAAGCCGGATTCAGCGAGAAACATTTGTGCCGTATTGAAAACGGCAAATATCTCCCTAAACTTGAACATTTTCTCTCAATTGTGTCGATTTTGAATCTTACCCTTGCAGATTTCGGCTTCTCTGAAGAAAATAAAGATTTACCGCCCGAAAAAACGGAATTGATAAATAAAATCGTCAGCGCAGATGAAATAAAGCTGAAACTTTATTCAGAAATGTTTGATTATGTTGATAAAGTCATAAATCTGTCCAAATCAAAACGTATTTAACTTCCTTTTGCAAACGTGATTTTGCCGTTTTCGCAGCCGGCAGTAATCCTGTCGCCTTTGACGAATTCTCCTTCCAGAATTTTCATGGAAAGCGGAATTTCAAGATTGTTTCTTATCACGCGGCGCAGCGGACGTGCTCCGTAAAGCGGTTCATAGCCTTCGTCTGCCAGAAATTTTTTCGCATTTTCATCAATTACAAGTTCAATGTCCTGTGCGGCAAGACGTTTTTTGAGAGAAGCCGTCTGAATATCAACAATTTGTGCAAGTTCGTCATGCGTCAGAGCCTTAAACATTATAATTTCATCAATTCTGTTGATAAATTCAGGTTTAAACTTTTCCTTTAATGCTCTGTCCAAACCTTCGCGTTTTTGCGTCTCATCAAGATTTTCGTCCAGAATAATACTGCTTCCCAAGTTGCTTGTCATTATTAAAACCGTGTTTTTAAAATCAACAAGCCGTCCCTGACCGTCCGTAAGTCTTCCGTCATCAAACATCTGAAGCATTATATTAAAAATATCGGGATGTGCTTTTTCAACTTCATCAAAAAGCACGACAGAATATGGTTTGCGTCTTACGGCTTCCGTCAGCTGTCCGCCTTCTTCATATCCGACAAACCCTGCAGTGGCGCCTGTAAGACGGGAAATATTATGTTTGTCCATAAATTCACTCATATCAATTCTGATGAGTGCATCTTCATCATTAAAAAGAATTTCCGCCAGAGTCTTGCCGAGTTCCGTTTTACCGACACCTGTCGGGCCTAAAAATAAAAATGTTCCTATCGGACGTCTCGGATCTTTTAAGCCTGAACGCGCAAGCCTGATAGCATTTGCAATCTTTTTAACCGCTTCATCCTGTCCGATAACCCGTTTGTGCATGACTTCTTCCATGCCGATAAGTTTTTTGCTTTCGTCCTCCTGAAGTCTGTTTACTGGGATTCCCGTCCACTTTGCAACGATTGCGGCAATGTCATCGCCGTCAATTTGCTCTTTTAAAAGGCATTTTTTGTTTGAATGGCTCAGTGCTTTAAGTTTTTTCTGCATATCAAGCATCTGGGAATATTTAGCCTCCAGAGCCGCGCTCATTGTCGGGTTTTTCTTAAACTGGTCTATCTGAACTTTCAGCTTTTCAATATTTCTTTTTACGGCCGCGCTTGATTCAATAACTTTCTTTTCTTTAAGCCACTGTTCTTTTAGTGTTGAGATTTTGGCGTTTAAATCATCAATTTTTTTGTTGAATTTTTCCAACTTTTTGCTTACGTCAGTTGAAGTCTCTTTTTCCAGCGCCTTTCTGTCCATTTCAAGCTGAATTTTTTGTCTTATATAAGTATCAATTTCTTCGGGCATGGTGTCGATTTCAATGCGTAATGCGGACGCCGCCTCATCAATCAGGTCAATTGCTTTGTCCGGAAGACATCTGTCGGAAATATATCTGTCGGAAAGCGTTACGGCTGCAACTATTGCACTGTCGGTAATTCCTATACAGTGAAAGCCTTCGTATTTTTCTTTCAACCCTCTTAAAATGCTTATGGTTGTTTCAATTGATGGTTCTTCGGCAACAACAGGCTGAAAACGGCGTTCAAGCGCTTTGTCTTTTTCAATGTATTTTCTGTATTCATCATTTGTGGTTGCGCCGAGAACTCTGATTGTTCCTCTGGCAAGCATTGGTTTTAAAAGATTTCCAGCGTCTGCCGAACCGTCAGATGAACCCGTTCCCATAATGGAGTGAATCTCATCTATGAAAAGCATAATATCATCACTTTTCTCTTCAATCGCTTTTAAAACAGCTTTAAATCTTTCTTCAAACTGTCCGCGGTAGGACGCGCCCGCAAGAAGTGCCCCCAAATCAAGAGAATAAATTTTGTCATTCTTTAAACTTTCCGGAACGTCACCTGAAATTATTCTTTGTGCAAGCCCTTCAATAATTGCGGTTTTTCCGACCCCCGGCTCGCCGATTATAACCGGATTGTTTTTGGAGCGTCTGTTCAAAATCTGTATTGTCCGTCGGATTTCTTTATCCCTGCCGAAAACAGGATCAAGTTTTCCTTCTTTTGCAAGCTCTGTCAAATCAATAGTGTATTTTTTAAGAGCTTCTTCCGGTGTTTCTTTTTGATTTTGTGAGGAGTTTTCGTTATTTTCCATACTTTCGCTTCCTTCATCTTTATTTAAAATTATTGCCTTGTCCGCTCCGTGTTTACGGGTTTCGTTGCCGTTTTCGTCAATGCTGATAATGTTTTTTACTTCTTCCAGCATTTTTTCGTAAAGTACGGACTTATTCACCCTGTTTTCCGCAAAAAACAAGTCCATTTCAGGGTTGTTTATTTTGAAAAGCGCCAGAAACAAATGTTCTACATCAACCACGTCGTCGCATAAATCTTCGGCTTCTTTTTCTGCAATTTTGGTAAGATTTACAACGCCTGAGGAGAATTTTATCTGTTCAAACTTTCCGCGCGGAAAGTACGGATATTTTTTTACAAATTGATTGAATCTATCCTTAAAATCCCCGCCCAAACCTACTCTGTCCAAAAGGATTACAGGCAGATCATTCTGATCAAGAAACAGCGCAAGCATAATATGCTGAACTTCAAGTTCCTTGTAGTTGCGTGCAACAACGTAAGTTTTTGCTGCCTTAAACAGTGCCTGAACGTGTTCTGAGAGTAGCATAAAATAATTCCTTATTATGCTTAATTATACTGATTTATAAATTATCGCAATCATACAAAAGCGGGAGATTGTAACGAAATGTAAATACGGATTTAAAAATGTCTGAAATGCTGTCATAATCTACTGTATGGTATGGTATGGTATGGTGCGGTGCAGGCAGAGCAACTGTTTTGGCCTTTATGTTTTTATAAATGAGTAAGGGAAATTTCAATTACGACAATGTAAGGGAAAATTAAGGAAAAACAAAAAGGAGTAAGATTATGGTATCAATTCCGAAAATTATCAGCGCAATATCAAAACTTGAAGGCTCCAAAGGAGCGTTGTCACTAAGCGGAAAACAGTTAAGAACGCTTGCACAGAAAGATCAGCACCTCATGCAGGTAGTTGACAGAATGCAAGATCCTGTTCTGGATGTGGCTTACAAAGCAAAATCAAACTATAATGTTGCAGCATTCAGACTTCGCGACGGCAAAGAGGCTGTTGCAAACGGAGCAGTTTCACTTCAAAACCCCGGAACTGCTGAAAGTATTATCAAATATCGTCTGAATGTCGGTGAAAACGGAAAAATTCTCAGCGCAAACGGATTTGCGGATTTTGGCAAACAGCTGGATGTTAAATACAGACAGGCTGCGGAAGTTAACGAGGATGAAGCAATAAAACTTTTAAGCAGATATTCCGGAATACCCGATGAATCACTCAGAAAGTCAATCTATGGTCGTATGACACCGGATACAAATAAATTGCAGAAACTCTGGAAAGAATTCGGGCACATACTTTCCGGTGCTCCGAAGGGGGCTAAAATCGAAAAAGTAACTGATATTCCTGAATTAAAAACATTTGACCCTGCGGCATTCAAAAAAGCTACTGTCGGCGCAGATGAAGCGCTTACAAAACTGAGAAAACTTGCAAAAGAAGATTTTTCTGAATTTGTTAAGGTCAGAAATGAAATGGGTAAATATGGATTTCAGCCTTACTTCCATCCGAAAACCGGTGAATTTAAGATTATGGATGGTGTCAAAAATATGGAGGAAGTCGGCAAAAAATTAAAAGCTCAGGGGCTTATAAACGATATTCCGAAAGCAAACTCAGGCGCGATTAAACAGCCGGATATTAAAAATATCGACGATTATATAAAACAATAGAACAGACAGATTAAACAAGACCGGAACGGCGGAGACGTTCCGGTCTTGTTTTTATGCGGGTTGAAATTTAAGAAAAATAGGTTATAATAAAAATAAGGGCGAGAGGATTGCCGTCCTCTCATTAAAAGCCCCGTTAGTTGGATTTTAGGGCTAGTATTATCGCAAGGATAATAACTAGCTCTATTTGATTTATTACCAACTTTATCACCCCCCTTCCATGGTATTCAAATTTGCAGTTTGCGCCACGGAGCAAGATGAACAAGGGCTTACCCTATGGTTATTATATATAAATAATTATTTCCGGTCAATATTTACGGAAATATTATTAATTTTTTATGTTTTAACTGCATCTCTTGCAGTTCGGGATTTTCTCAATATAATAAAATTATGAAATACAGAGACAACGTACGTAATTTTTGTATCATTGCCCACATAGACCACGGAAAATCAACACTTGCCGATAGATTGCTGGAAGCAACAGGTACTGTCGCACAACGCGATATGCAGGATCAAATTCTTGACAGCATGGATATTGAGCGCGAACGCGGAATTACAATCAAACTCAATGCCGCACGCATGAATTATAAAGCTAAAGACGGCAAAGATTATATTCTTAACCTGATTGATACCCCCGGCCACGTTGATTTTTCTTATGAAGTTTCCCGCTCTCTTGCAGCATGTGAAGGTGCTTTGCTGATTGTCGACGCAACTCAGGGCGTTGAAGCGCAAACTCTTGCAAACGTTTATCTCGCAATTGAGCAAAATCTTGAAATTATTCCCGTAATTAATAAAATCGACCTTCCGTCCGCCGATGTCGAGCGGGTTAAGGCTGAAATTGAGGAAGTTCTCGGAATTGATGCCTCTTATGCTATCCCTGTCAGCGCAAAAGCCGGTATCGGGATTGAAGATGTTCTTGAAGCGGTTGTTGATTTGATTCCGCCGCCAGCTGATACTTCTGAAAAACCTTTGCGTGCACTTGTTTTTGACAGTGCTTATGACCAGTATCTCGGAACCCTCTGTTTCTTCAAGATTATTGACGGCAAAATGCACCTAGGTGATAAAGTTAAATTCATGGCGTCCGGAAAAGAGTATGAAATTGTTGAACTCGGTTATCTTACACCTTCAAGAGTGCAGGTGAATGAACTTGTATGCGGAGATGTAGGGTATTTCGCCGGTTCAATCAAAGAATTGACAAGGTTTGTCGGAGATACGATTACAACTGTTGAAAATTCCGCAAAAGAACCGCTTCCCGGATATAAAGAAGCTCTTCCCATGGTCTTTTCAGGTATGTATCCTGTGGATAATGATGATTATCATGACCTTAAAGAAGCACTGGAAAAACTTAAACTCAATGACAGCAGTATTACTTTTGAACCGGAAACGTCAAGTGCTCTGGGGTTTGGCTTCAGATGCGGATTTTTAGGAATGCTTCACATGGAAATCGCGCAGGAAAGGCTTGAGAGAGAATACAATCTTTCCCTTGTCACAACAGCACCTTCGGTTGTTTATCATGTTTACAAAACAAACGGCGAAATGGTTGAAATCGACAACCCCGCAAATCTTCCGCCTGCACAGTACAGGGATTATATTGAAGAACCGTATGTAAGAGTGCAGATTATAACTCCGAACGATTTTGTCGGAACGCTGATGGAGCTTTCGCAAGCAAAACGCGGAATTTTTATAAATATGCACTACATTGACAAAGTCCGCGCAAGTCTTGAATACCAGATTCCGCTGAGTGAAGTTATTACAGATTTTTATGACCAGTTAAAATCACGTTCAAAGGGGTACGCAAGCATGGATTACGAATTTTGCGACTACAAACGCTCTAAACTCGTAAAACTTGATATTCTTCTTGCAAACGAAATTGTGGATGCGCTTTCCGTAATCTGTCATGAAGACAGCGCATATTATATCGGTCAGAAACTTACAGCCAAATTGAAAGAAATAATCCCCCGCCAGTTATTTGAAGTTCCGATACAGGCTGCAATCGGCGGACGCGTTATTGCAAGAACAAATATCAAGGCAATGCGCAAAAACGTTCTGGACAAATGTTACGGCGGTGATATCTCCCGTAAACGTAAACTTCTGGAAAAACAGAAAAAAGGTAAAAAACGTATGAAATCCGTCGGCCGCGTTGAAGTTCCGCAAGAGGCGTTCATGGCGGTTTTGAGCCTTGATGAGGACTAGTTTAGTCCAGATAGCCTCTTTTCATGGCTTCTCTTGTAACGTCGATTCTTGTTTTTACTCCGAACTCTCTTATAATTGCACTTACATGTGCTTTCACTGTAGATAATGAAATTGATAAAGTTTCTGCAATGTGCGGATTTGTATATCCTGCAATCATTAGTTTTAAGACTTCCCGTTGTCTTTTTGTCAAATGAATTGGTTTATCCTCTTTACTTGCCACAGCTTACTCTGTCTCCTGATGTTTGTGAATTGTTAAATTTATACTAACAAAACATAATCAAATTCATATTAGTCAAGAGTCTAATTTTTGCCGAAACAGCCATAATACAGGCAAATTTAATCGGGTTGGCAGCAGGTGAATTGTTAAAAAATGTTACGAAATTGGAAAAATATATAAAGAAGACGCAATTTGTATATAAAAAAATACTTTATATATACAAGAGATGAAAGTTATTAATAGGAATGAGTATAAAAATATGTAAACATTTGTAACGAGGATGGATATTTTCTTAAAGATAATTAAGAACTATACCGATTAAGAGTATGTGAGTAATTAAGAAAAAGAAAAGAAAAGGAGAATGAGATGACAGGTATCTACGGAGATTACAACAACTTTAACAACAGCATTTACCAATCAAACAGTAAAAAAGATGTTGAAAAGAAGACTGTTGAACACAAGTCAAATGAACCGATTGATTTTGGCACCAAAAAAGAAGTCGGCAAAGAATTGGGATTTGACGCATTAAATACAAGCGCTTCTGTATACGGAAAAGCAATTCAATTGTCAGGCAACTTCACGATTGACAAAGGATTTTTCAACGGACTTTCTAAAAAAGAACAGGCTGCGTTGGAAAAAGAATTGAATACACCGGGAGTTGCATCAAGAGTAAGCAATTCAGCTGGAAAATACTTTGCTGCAATTGAAGGCATTGATGAATTTGCATAAACACAAAATTTAGAAAGATTTTATAATCCTGCGGGCGATTTGCCTGATAAAGGATACCGTATCTCATTTTTACTGCAAAACTTATAATAATGCATTTACTCACACTATTTTCAGGCACTTTTCAAAAAAGTGCCTTTTAATTTGGCAGAATTTATGCTAAAATCAAAGCAGAAAATCAGGAAGAAATAAAGGAGCTAAAAGAATGAAAAGGCAGACTATGATTGGATTTA
>CALVAS010000041.1 GCA_944325585.1 Candidatus Gastranaerophilales bacterium | reverse complement strand
TCTTGAAATTGAAAAGATAAAGGCGCAAATTTACCCGTTCAACAGCAGAGTCCGAAGCATTTTAAACTTCTCCGGCTTTAAAAAGGACGGAGTTTTGCGGGGGGAAACTTTAAAGAGCGGACAGTTGCAGGATGTTGAAGTTTATTCTCTTTTAAAATCGGATTTTTGTAAATGTTCAGCGGTATAAAAATTTCTTAAGGTATTCCGCAATCTGAGTAACCGGAAGAAAGGCAAATTATATGAAAATTGAAACAGAAGATTTAACAAAAAAAATAACACCGGCGCAGGAATCGCTTCTGGTAAGCGATATTACGAACAAATACGACCGTTATGATGATTTACGCGCAAGCCAAATTACTGATAACAGGATTATGCGGGATGCTATTTACGACTCGGATATTCCTAAACTCAACGGATGGGACAACAAAATTTCTCTTCCTGATATATATGAACTTGCGCAAACTTTAAAATCTCATATCAGCGACAATTTATATTCTCATCCGGAGGCGATGTTTGATGTATCGGGCACAACGCCTCAAAGTCAGGAATATGCAAACAGGCAAAAAGCCATGCTGGTAAATACATTTGAACAAATGAAACTGGAAGATGAAATCGAAAAAGTAATAGACAGTATTGTTGAAACAGGTGAATGTACGCTTTTTGTAGGCTGGGAAACAAAAATTAAACAAACAAGAAGAGCATTGACAATTCAGGAGCAAATCGAAAATCCGGAACATAAAACATTTGTTCTTGAGGAAAAACTCGTTTACGACAATGCAAAAGTGAAACATATAAAGGCGGAAGATTTTGTCTTTGACAAATCCGACCGCGACAATTGGGACAGATGTGCAAAGATTTACAGAACATACTCAACGATTGACGAACTCCGTTCTGATAAGTCAAATAATTTACTAACGGAAGAAAAACTGGAAACATTGAAAGAGGTGGTGGCAAGCAAAAAAACAAGAAATTCGGAAAAAGCGGTTGAAGAAAATAAAGTTGAAATCCTTGAATTTTGGGGGGATATTGAACTTGATGACGGAACTCTTTTAAAGAATTGGCTGGTTGTAGTCGGTGCAAGACGTGAGATTATACGATTTGAACCCAATCCGTTTGTAATAAATCCTTTTATTCATGCAAACATTATCGAATCTCCCGTAACCGGCAGAGGCATTTCACCATTGCGTGTTGCATTGATTCTCAATAACATTTCATCAACGATTTTAAATAAGCAGATTGATGCTCTCGCGCTTATGATGAATCCTCCGTATCTTGCGCCGAAAGGCTGTTTTAACGGCGAGCAGGAGGTAAAACCCGGAAAAATTATCGAATATGATTCTGCTCTAATGCCGAATCAGCCTATACCTTTGAGTTTTGATAAAGCAATGGTCGGCTGGGACTTTCTGAATTATTTTAAAACAACAATCGAAAGTGCAACGGGAATCTTTAAAAATATGGCCGGAAATACACAATCAACGGCAAGAACCGCAACTGAACTTAATTATTCCGCAAACGGTCAGGAAGCAAGATTAAATATGCTTCTTGACGCAATTAACAGAAAAGTTATTGTGCCTATGGTCGAAAAAACAGCCGAAATTATTGCAAATTTTAAATTCGGAAGTGAAGTTATCGGAATTAACGACAGGGGACGTACTACATTTTTAACAATAGACGATAAAATCCGCAACGGAAATTATATCTATCGTTACGGAGACAGAAAAGCGACTTTTGAACGAAAAACAAGACTAAAAGAACTTTTTGAAGTAGTTAAATCTTTTGCGGAAGTCCCTGATGTTTCTCAAAATGTTGACTGGATGGAATGTTTTAAATTCGCACTGGAACAGTACGGAATAGAAAATTCAAATCATTTTTTGAAACAACAGGAGACAAAAACATCTCAGTCCTCCTTACAAAACACCAACACATAATTCTTACAGATGTGTAATCTGTAATCCTTTCTTTTAGGTGCCGCCGATTCTCTTTACCTATGGCTCCTCATCACTTGCGGCACCTTTTTCTTTAAGAGGGAGATATAAGGATAGAAAAATGAAATATAAGTTATTAAAAGCACAGCGTGAATTTTTGGAAATTCCGCATAATTATACACTTGATGTAGCTGTTTATCAGGGTGGTTACGGCTCCGGCAAAACTTTTGCCGGCTCTCTTTTGGGGATACTTTTGAGTCTAAAATTCCCCGGAATACGGGGGCTTGTCGGGGCGCAAACATATACACTTGTGAGAGACACAACTCTCCAAACTTATTTTGAACATCTCGAGAACATGAATTTTGTTGAAGGTGTTGATTATGAGTGGTCTTCATCACTTCAAAAAATTTCATTCAGAAACGGAAGCGAAATTCTTTTCCGTCATTTTGACGAGCCGAATAAACTCAAATCTTTGAATTTAGGTTTTGTTGAAATTGAAGAGATGTCGGATATTCCGTACGATACTTTCAAAATGCTTGTAAGCCGTATGCGTCAGAAAATAAAACCCTGGTGGAAACATTTCACCTTCAGAATTTTCGGTCATACAAATCCGGAAATGCAGCGGGGATGGGTTTATAAAACTTTTGTTGAGAATCCGGCTCCGAACTACAGGCTGATAAGCGCGCCCACTACGGAAAATATATATTTGCCGGAGGGCTTTTGCGACGAATTGAAAAAACTCTATGATGAACAGTATTATAAAATTTTTGTCCTTGCGCAAAACGGTGAATATAATCAAGGGCTTGTCGTAAAAGATTTTACGGATGAAAACATACGGGATATTCAGTATTGTCAGGATATGGATTTACATATAAGCTGTGACTTTAACGTGGATCCGATGGCGTGGGTTCTGGCACACAAAACAGAGGATAAAGTCTTTTATTTTGATGAAATCGTAATGGAAAATACTACAACGGCCAAGGCCTGCGACGAATTTTTCAGAAGATATCCGAACCATAAAGGAAGAATTATTATCAACGGAGATGCCTCCGGCGACAACCGTTCCTGCACAAGCGAGTACACAAATTACGTAATAATAAAAAAGAAACTTTTACGGTACGGGTATGATGTCGATATAAAAATAAAAGCATTCAACCCGCCTATAAAAAACAGAATTGCCGCGTTTAATGCAAAAGTTCGTTCTGCAGACGGCGAGGTCTGTCTTTTTGTCGACAAAAAGTGTGAAAAACTTCTTTATAACATTTACAACCTTAAATATCGCGAAGGGTCATCAAAAATAGATATTCCGACTTACCAGCAGATAAAGCAGTCAAAAGAATTGAAATTTTTGTCTCACCCGATGGATGCTGCATCATATCTGGTGGATTATTACTGGCCGATAAAGTTGTAAATCTTATTTACTATAAATCAG
Source organism: Candidatus Gastranaerophilales bacterium (assembly GCA_944325585.1). GTDB lineage: Bacteria > Cyanobacteriota > Vampirovibrionia > Gastranaerophilales > Gastranaerophilaceae > Scatenecus. The sequence continues at coordinate 11,809 of CALVAS010000041.1, read as the reverse complement.
AAAGGATAAAAATGAAAACTAAACAAAAAAATGATGAAATTCATAAAAAAGCAAATGTTTATAAAAACTTATGTATTTTTGCCGAAGATGCAATAAAATTAGATAATGACGCCAAAATTTTTGGCAAATGGCGTAAAAAAGAAAGTTATTGGGATTCAAAAACGAACTTTAAAGGTATTTTTTACTCCGACGGAAACGAATATGTGATTTGTTATCTGGGAACTGATAACAAAAGTTTTAAGGATCATGTTGAAAATATTATTATGGGGCTTTTTGGAAAAAATATGCAGATGAGAATTGCGGATTTTTTCTATAAAACCTGTAGGGATAAATTTGATTTAAATACGGATAAACTTACCCTTACAGGCCACAGCGAAGGCGGTACGGAAGCAACTTATGTCGGAATTAAAAACAAAATCAGAACCGTAACCTTCAATTCATTCGGCATAAGCAGAAAACTGCTTAAAGATGATATGGATTATGATGAATTAATAATAAACTACCGCGATGAATCCGATTTAGTCTCAAAATTAAAAGAAAATGCTGGCAAAACTTATATTGTGCCGTCAACCGTAAAACAATGTTTTATAAAGCGCATATTCGGTTCAATTAAATCGCATAAAATAGTAAACTTCGGCGATTGTGAACAAGCAGTGCCATTAGAGGATTATGAAGATTCTCATCCGCTTTTTATCAATTCATATAAAATTTTTAATAAGCTGTAATGCAATGAAATCGCAAACGGCAGAAAGATTAAAGGAAATTAGTATGGAAACTCTTTTACATTATTCTCCTATAATAATAGCGGTTATGATATTTTTGATTCAGCAGCGAATTGTCGTAACTCCGGAACAACTGGAAAAGAAACACCGCGAAATAATTGAAGATATTGAGGGCAAATTCGTCTCAATACACAGTTTCAACGATTTGAAAGAACAGTTCAGCGAGATGAAAGAAAAAATTGATAAGATTTATGATTTCATAATAACGGTGAAATAGAGGTACAGACAGCCCGACGCACAGCGTCGGGCTGTCTGTATGCAATGTTAATTTTTGTAACATAATTATCTTATTATTTAAAGTTTGGCCCTAAAAATGTCGATAACCATGGCAAAGAATTGTTACTAAACGCTGAATTGAAAGGAAAACGGGCAGCACAATGGGATTGGCAGCATCACAAGCAAGATTTTTAGCCATAACAGCCAGAAAAGCAAACTGTGAATTTAAATCAATGCAGATTGCTCAGGAAAAGCTGTCCATAACCCGTGAACTTGAAGATGCATCCGAAGAATATCAAGCAGCTTTAAATAAAACAAAATTAGTATGGGATCCGGACGGAACAGGAGATAATGCATTCGACTTAAGTTACGATATAATGATGCGTCCGTCTGCTGTTAATAATTATACACCGTATTTGATTACAACCCGTGACGGAAGGATTGTCCTTGACAGTAAAATGGCCGCAGCTGCAAGAGCAGCAGGTATTCCGGAAGGCGGAATCAACAATAAAGTCGTTGGACAGGATCCTGTTACTGGTGAAGATATCACTTTATATGATCAATTATATGCAAATTTCATCAACCAAATGGTTAAAAATGGCGGTATGAGTGAATCTTCTGCAGTATCTTGCAGAGATTTAGGTTTACAGGATAATGTTGGTATAGGTGCCCCGCTTTATGATAAAACACAAGCCTCTACGATGGGTATAAATGACCTGCTAGTCTATATTGATAATGTTATAGCTAACGGTGCAAACGGAACCACAGCAGATCAAAATCTTGCGGATATGTTAACTTTTGAGTTCGGTACTGATTCCGAAGGCAATGCAATAGATTTAGACTTGAAAACAAGTATCGCTGACAAAGGTGATGCAAATTCTAATTACTTTACAAAAAATCACAGCATTACAACCGATACAAACTTTACTCTTTCTGATTTGTTGACTCAGGATATCACATTCGCAATGACCGGTGATAAAGTAAAAGCAAGTTTCTGGCAAAAACTTGTTGCCGGTGTTTTGTCTGCATTTACATTAGGATTTGCTTATAACGGAATATTAGACTGGCTTAATAAAGATGAGTCAGGCTGGGAAACAGAAGCAACAACTCAGGAAAAAGCTCTGGTTTATTTCTTAAACGATATGTTTAATGCGTTTGGCGCGCTGTTTGACGTTGAAAATGATACTAGCGGCACAGCTAATCAGGCCTTCCAGTATGCAGTTCAACAAACAATGTCTTTAATGGGCGACTGTCGGGATTTGGGCAACAGAAACCATTCAACTGATGCATTTAAGGACGCCGTTAATGAAGCCGATAATTACAACGGCTGGGTAATGAAAAATGCCAACAAGAACAAGAACTACGGTACTCAAGCTATCAGTTTGTCAAATCTTGCCGAATCATTTATGACATTCTACGCACAAGGTTTGAACGGTTATGATCAAACATATTATATTACAACAGACGGTTCGCAATCAAGTTATGTAACTGATGACCCTTATTATATGTGGACGGTCGACAACCAAAATGCTAATTCATCCGATGAATATTATATTGCGGAATTTTACAGTGCGATGTTCAACAATATCTGTCAAAACGGATGGGTGGAAAATGATCAGATAGATGATGAGGAATATTTGAGTAATACACTGAAAAATGCTACATATTTTATATCATCTATGAGCAGCGATTACTATTATTATCAGGACAGATATCTTGATAACGGTTATGTTGTTGAAGTTACGGATGATGATGCAATCACTCAGGCTGAACTTGAATATACACAAAAGAAAAGCCGCTTAAATTATAAAGAAGAAGAACTTGAAGTTGATATGAAACAGCTTGATTTGGAAATTTCATCATTGACAACAGAATATGACACGGTTAAAAACCTGATTAACAATAACGTTGAAAAAACATTCACAATGTTCAATTCATAAAAAGATAAGTCCCGTAAAATTCTGCGGGACTTATTTTTTTATATGGTTTCACGCTAAAATTATCATTATTCGGACTGAATTATTATTTTTTTGTTAAGGCATCTGTCAAAATTCCTTTGTCCATGCTAAACTTGTAACATCAAGACTATAATGGAGAGGAAAATTTTATAATGATAAGTTTATTGTTGAAACTTTTAGGCGACCCTAACGAACGAAAAGTAAAAAGCATTCAGGGCATAATTGACCATATAAACACGCTGGAACCTCAGTTTGAGCAGATGACTGATGAAGAATTAAGAGCAAAGACGGATGAATTTAAAGCAATTCTTGCAAAACGTCCGCGAAGTGAGGACTTCAACACAGATAGAAAACTTGAAAAAGAAGCGCTTGACAAAATTTTGCCTGAGGCTTTTGCAACAGTACGAGAAGCCGGTAAACGGGTTTTAAACATGCGTCATTTTGATGTTCAGCTTATCGGCGGGTATTTTCTCCATAACGGCCATATCGCAGAGATGAGAACCGGTGAAGGTAAAACTCTTGTTGCAACTCTGCCGGCATATTTGAATGCGCTGACAGGCAAAGGTGTTCACGTAATTACAGTAAACGATTATCTGGCAAAGCGTGACAGCGAGTGGATGGGCAAAATTTATAAGTTCCTCGGGCTTACGGTCGGTGTAATTCTTTCCGGCGGACGCACCGCAGATGATTTCGCAGCCAAAAAGGCCGCTTACAACTGTGATATTACATACGGAACAAATAATGAATTCGGGTTTGACTACCTGCGTGACAATATGGCCGGAAGCCTTGAAATGCTTGTCCAAAGACCATATAACTATGCGATTATAGATGAAGTCGATTCAATTTTGATAGATGAAGCAAGAACACCTTTAATTATAAGCGGACGTCTTGAAAAATCCGCCGAAACTTATCAATTGATGGCAAAAATAGCTCCTCAATTACAGAAGGATACGGATTACGAAGTTGATGAAAAAAATAAAAATATTATTTTGACGGAAGACGGTATTGACCATGCGCAAGAACTGTTGAATATCAAGGATTTGTTTGATATTAATACGCAATATGCACACCATCTCCTTCAGGCCCTAAAAGCAAAAGAACTTTTTGTGCGCGACACCGATTACGTTGTTAAAAACGGTGAAGTTATGATTGTAGACGAATTTACCGGACGTTTGATGGAAGGCCGCCGCTGGTCAGACGGGCTTCATCAGGCTGTTGAAGCTAAAGAAGGTGTTAAAATTCAGGATGAAACACAAACTCTTGCAAGTATAACCTTCCAGAACCTTTTCAGACTATATCCCAAACTGGCAGGTATGACCGGTACTGCAATGACGGAAGAAGCCGAGTTCGGCAAGATTTATAACCTTGAAGTTACAACGATTCCGACAAACAAACCGGATATCAGAATCAATTATCCTGATGTAATTTACAAAACCGAACGTGCAAAATACAACGCGGTTGTCGATGATATTATAGAGATGAATAAAATCGGGCGGCCGGTTCTTGTCGGTACAATCAGTATTGAAAAGTCCGAGTATGTTTCTTCTCTTTTAAAGAAACGCGGAATCAAACACAATGTTTTGAATGCAAAACACCACGAAAAAGAAGCGTATATAATTGCACAGGCAGGGCGTGTCGGCGCGGTTACTATTGCAACCAATATGGCAGGCCGCGGAACCGATATTCTCTTAGGCGGTAACGCTGAATTTCTGGCAAAAGAAAAACTTGAAACAATGGGCGTAACTCCTGAATCTCCGGATTACGAAAAGATTAAGGATGAAGTTCTCGCCGAATCCAGAAAAATTACGGAAGCAGAACATGCAAGGGTTGTTGAAGTCGGCGGGCTTCACGTAATCGGAACGGAACGTCATGAATCAAGACGTATAGATAATCAGTTAAGAGGCCGTGCCGCTCGTCAGGGAGACCCGGGTTCTACAAGATTCTTCCTGTCATTGGAAGACAATTTGATGAGAATCTTCGGCGGGGACAAAATTACCTCATTGATGAATATGCTTCAGGTGGAAGAAAATATGGCAATTGAGTCCAAACTTATTTCAAATCAGATTCAATCAGCGCAGAAGAAAGTTGAAACTTATCACTTTGATATTCGTAAATCAGTTCTTGAGTATGATGATGTAATGAATGTTCAGCGTGAAAAATTCTACGCACAGCGCAGAAAAGTTCTTGCCGGCAAAAACCTCTCTGATGACATCTACTTTATGATAGAAAAAGAAATTGACAGATTGTTAAAAGGCTATATTTCGCCCGAACAGCATCCGGAAGAATATATTTACGAAGATTTGGAGAGAATGATAAAAGAAATTCATTCAATAATTCCGCAATTATCGTTTATAACAATAAAAGACGTGCAAAATTCCAGATTTGACGCAATCAGCAGCAAGCTGAAAGATTTTGCAATTAAGGCCTACCGTGACCATGAAGAAGAAGTTATTGATTTTTATAACGGAGTTCTTGAAAAATACGATCCAGAATTCACGCCGCAGAAGGCATTTTCAGACGATAACGTGATAAGAAATCTGGAAAAAGATATTCTTCTTCGAGTTGTAGACAACAAATGGATTGACCATCTTCACAACATAGATATGCTTCGCGACAGCATAGGGCTCCGCGCTTACGGTCAGAAAGATCCGCTTCTGGAGTACAAACGCGAGGCTTATGAAATGTTTAATAAAATGATGTATGAAATTCAGGAAGACACCGTCCGCCACCTGTTCCGTACAAAATTCGGTGTTCAGGTAATCGGCGGCCCGACAGAGGAGATGGAATAACCTGATTAAATAGACAATTTGAAAAAACTGTGGCGCCAAATAAATTCCCTTATTGGTAAAATCTCATGTTTGGTATAATATAATCTTTGTAAATATAAATTAAACAAAAAGGAATATAAATATGCTGAGAACAGGGATTGTAGGATTACCAAACGTTGGAAAATCAACTTTATTTAACGCTTTGACCAGTGCAAAAAATGCGCAGAGTGCAAATTATCCGTTTTGTACAATCGAGCCGAATGTCGGAGTCGTAAACGTACCGGATGAAAGGCTTGAGGTTCTGGCAAAACTCTGCAAAACAAACGAAATAATTCCGACAGCAATTGAATTTGTGGATATTGCAGGGCTTGTAAAAGGTGCAAGCAAAGGTGAAGGTTTGGGCAACCAATTTCTTCATAATATTCGCGAAGTTGATGCAATTATTCAGGTTGTAAGATGTTTTGACGATCCAAACACAATCCACGTTTCAGGACGCGTAAACCCGCTTGATGATATTGAAATTATTAATACGGAACTTGCACTTGCGGATTTGGCATCAGTTGAACGCCGTCAGGCAAGAATCTCAAAACAGGCAAAAGGCGGGGATAAAGACGCTGTTCTTGAGGACAAAGTTCTTAAAAAATTGACGGAACTTCTTTCCGAAGGCACATTTATCAATATCAAAGAGCATTTTGACGAAGATGAAATTCCTGTTGTCAAGCAGTTGAATCTTATGTCAACAAAACCCGTTATTTATGCGGCAAATGTTTCGGAATTTGATTTGAAAGACGGAAATAATTACACAAAACAGGTTCAGGATTATGCATCAAAACACAGCGCAGAGGTAGTTTTGATTTCCGCAAAGATTGAAGAAGAACTTGCTGAACTCGGTGAAGATGAAGCAAAAGAATATTTGAAAGAATTAGGAGTTGAAGACAGCGGAATCAACCGTATGATAAAATCCGTTTACAAACTTTTGAACTTAAGAACGTTTATTACCGCAGGCGAAAAAGAAGTTCATGCATGGACTATTCCTGCAGGCGCAAAAGCCCCGCAGGCCGCGGGTGTTATTCACACTGATTTTGAAAAGGGATTTATCAGAGCGGAAATTACGCCTTATGAAGACTTTGTTGCATGCGGATCCTACGCAGCCTGCAAAGATAAAGGCGTTACGCGTCTGGAAGGTAAAGATTACGTTGTGCAGGACGGCGATTTAGTCCATTTCAGATTTGCTGTTTAATCTGTCGGGCAGTTGCGTAATTTTTCTATTCAGGTTTAAATTTTGGTATGAATATTAGAGAAATTTTAAACGGAATAAACGATTTTTATTACACAAATAAAACAAAGAGTATTGATTTTCGCATTGAGCAGTTGAAAACTTTGCGAAATGCAATTATCAAGTTTGAACCTGAATTTGTAAAAGCTCTTTATGAAGATCTTCACAAAAGCCCGTTTGAGGTTTACACAACCGAAACAGGCATGGTAATTAAAGAGATAAATTATATTATCAAACATCTTAAAAAGTGGGCAAAAACGGAAAAAGTTATGTCACCGATTTTTTTGCAGCCCGCAAAATCTGTGATTATCAAAGAACCTTACGGAACAGTGCTGATTATAGTACCTTTTAATTATCCTGTCCAATTGGCCCTAAGCCCGCTTGCTGGTGCAATTGCCGCAGGGAACTGTGCTGTTTTAAGGTATTCAAAAAGAACGCCTCAAACTTCCAAAGTTCTTCATCAAATGATAAAAGAGATTTACAATCCTAATTTTGTAAAAAGTATTCTGCCGGAGGAGATGCCGAGTGAAGAAATTTTGAAAGGCGAATTTGACTATATTTTCTTTACCGGAAGTTCCGAAACCGGCAAGAAAGTCGCAAGGGCAGCTGCTGAAAATTTAATTCCGTACACACTGGAACTCGGTGGAAAAAGTCCTGTAATTGTAGACAATACTGCGGATTTAGAACTTGCGGCAAAACGTATTGCGTGGGGAAAATTTTTGAATGCCGGACAAACTTGTATTGCGCCGGATTATATTCTTGCACATTACGAAATTAAGAAACAATTAATTGACGAAATAATAAAAGCAATCAGAAAGTTTTACGGAACTATTGTTCAGGAAAGTCCTGATTATGGAAGAATTATTGACTCTGATGCATTTTACAGACTCCGTTCGATTATAGAGCAGGAAAACAGTAAAATTGTTCATGGCGGTCAAACGGATGAGTGCGGGCTTTATATTGAGCCGACAATTATTGATGAAGATTATTTTGATTCGCCGGCAATGCAGAATGAAATTTTCGGACCTATTCTTCCTGTTCTAGAGTGGACTGACGTTAATGAAATTTTTAATAATATCCGTACAAAACCAAAGCCGCTGGCATTGTATGTTTTTTCAAAAGACAAGGACTTCAGAAAAACTGTTTTAAAAGGTCTTTCTTTTGGCGGCGGGGCTGTTAATGATACCATAAATCATATTGTCAATCCTAATCTGCCCTTCGGCGGTATCGGATATTCCGGCTGTGGAAAATATCACGGCAAATACAGCTTTGATACATTTACGCATCTGAAAAGTGTTTTAATCCGTAAAAATAATCCTGCGGCAGACAAAATGTTTCCGCCTTATGATGAAACAAAAACAGATTTCGTCCGTAAATTTTTTCACTGATTATACATTGGATACCAATGATAAATTTCTGCCCAAATTGCCGGTATCGAACTTTTTATAACCGTTGTTTATCGGGTTGAAATGGAATTGTTTATTATAAATCTGTTTTTTGCGTTTTACGGCTTCGGAGGATTCTTGAGTATTTTCCGGCGGTTCTGAGTATAAAGTTAAAACCGTATCGTTAATCACGATTTTTTCATCATAATCCTGTCCGTTGTCGCCTCTTACCAGACGCTTGATAAAATAATTTCCGTTGTATTCTTTTACAATATATCTGTCGTTTTTGTTTTTGGCATTGTATAAAATCATACCCGGTGTCAAACCTTTGGTTAAAAATCTCGGAGCTTTTTCCTCAGAATTTCTCAGGTCAATTCGTTCCAGTTCAACTGGTCTGACATCATAATTATGTTTAAAATATTGGCTTACACCAGATGTGTTGATTAATGAGATTACGAATGAATTGTCAGAACCCTGACGAAGGATTGCTGAAACATCAATCTGTTTGCCATCAACACTACCGTGCTGAATGTCCAGTGCAAACGGGGCCCCGTCATTTAATGCATGGAGTTCCGGTCTGTTCCGTTGCGCCATAATTTCATCTATTGCCTTATAGTGGTCTTGAATGAATTTGTAGTCTTTATTATTCGGGTCAAGCCATTCATTGTGAATAATAGAGCGGTTTTGAAGATAAATATTTTTTGATTCGGATTCGTAACCGGTTGCCCCGAGATCGTCGCCTGCATATAATGTCGGCATACCGGGCATAACCGTAAGAACATCCATCATCGCCTGAAGTTTTTTCAGAGCGGGTTCTAAAGCCTCCTGGAATGTTTTGGTTTTTAATTTATCAACTTCTGCTTGAGATATATTATTTAAATTATGTTCGCTTTTTGCCTGATCTAAAACAATATCAATTGCAATGTCAAGCGGTTTAACTCCGAATCCGTCAGCCTGAATAGTTTTGCCTTTGTAGGTTCCGTTTGCCAAATCGCTAATGGATTGATAAATCGGCTCTTTAATTTTTTTATTTAAATTAGCATCGCTGTTAATCGGATAAATAGAGTCAATTGATTTTTGGAAAGCTTCATAGAGTGCTTCTGACATTGCAAGAGCTTTTACGCTTGCGTGTTTGAAGTCTTGTGCAGCTACTGCTGTTTTTTCCGCTTTTGAGTAGGTTTCATCAGAATAGTTTGCATTATTAAGAAGTTTGTCCGTGTGAACATTGTTGAGAATTCTGTATGCTAAATTGCGGAAATAATAATTGTTCGGATCATTGAGGTCTGTTGTGTACCAATCCGTATTGATAATTAATCCGTGAAGAACACGCGGTTTGTCGTGGTTGCCTATGAAGTTGTAAGCATTAATAATTGACAGAAGCGGTAAATCTTTAAGAAATCCTCCGTTACCGTCAGGACCGATAAGTTTATCATGCATTCTGTGAGAAAGGTCGGTATGGAAACCGTCTCCGCCTTGTTTATCATTTTTGTCAAAATGTCTTGCGAATAAATTAAGGATTGATGAATAGAAAGATGAATAGTTCGCAAGAGATGTCATATTTGATTCTCTGATAAATTTAGTAACCATATCCTGAGGTGAATGGTATTTGCGCGACTCAGAACCGTGTCCTTTGCTATGAAGTGTACCTTCATCAGTTATTTCTGCTACAATATAGGAATTCGGGTTTTCAAAATATACACTGTCCGTAAATTTTTCCCAGAATTTTGTCACTTTCGGCCAAACATTGTCAATGGTTTCTGAGCCTTTTCTCAAACCGTCCATATCACCGATATCTTTTGCGGCATCAATTCTCCAGTCAAGACCGGCATTCAATCTGTCGGTTATAACTTCGGCAAATTTAAAACTGGCTTCGTTTGTACCTTTAAGGGTGTTAAATAAAATATTAACAAGTTCTTTTTTATCATCATTTGATATTTTTTTAATTCCTGACTGCAATTTGTTAAGGACTTGTTTTGCTTCATCTTCCGGAGACGCTGCGATAATTCCGAGAGATTCAAGAGTAGTATTTTTTAAAGAATTGTAGTCATATGTAATCTCACCGGTTTTTTCATTTGCAGTTAGTCCTGTTTGCGGAGAAAGAGCTTTTACAAACGCATATTTTACAATGATGTCGCTGATTATCGGAAGAACATACCAACCGTAATTTGTGGTGTTATATGTTTTGAATATTTTGGAATTTTCAGGCATCATATCATTAAGGTTTGAAATGATTTCATATGCAAAATTGTACAATTCTTTCTGATATATTGCGTCCATTTTATTATAAGTTGCGGCATATTCCGGTTTGAGGTGCGGATTTTTGTTTACAAACATATCAAATCTTGTTTTACCGACGGTTTCATCATCGGTTGCACGCTTGGTAATATACGGGCTTGCCAGAACGGCTGTCAGGTTATCGCCGAATTCAATCGTATCAAGCGGCAGGTTCATTAAACTTGCAAGTAAATACTGTTTGTATTCAAGATCTTTTTCCGGTGCTATACTTGGTGATTTGAAATTGTATTTTTTATCCAGTACGTGTTTAACCACATCAACATTAATTACGGATTCCAATTTTTGCGGGAAGTTTCCTGCATCAATGTTTTGCAGAATTCTGCTGTAAATAGCCCGGAGATCGTTCATTTCTTCAGGTGTGAACTTAAGCTGCTGAGCCACATGAAGATTGAGAATATCATTTGTTTTTGCTGTCCAGTATCTTGCTGAAGTTATTGCATAATCCTGAACCTCAAAACTTTTTTGTTCTATTTTTTCTTTTGCGTCAGTTTGATCCGGAAGATCATAGTTTAATCTTACCGTTGCCAAATCATCGTTTGAATACAGGTAATTTAATTTGCCGATATCTGTATTTGCATCCCAGGTATTAAATTTACCTTCAATTTTTTCTTCAAGTTCAAAGTTCTCAAATTTAGAAACGAAACGTGTGCCCAAATAACTGTCAAGAGGTATTGTATTTTTTAATTTTTTAACAGTATCTGTAAGTTTTTGTTTTTCTTCAGAAGAGAGCTGACTTTTTAATTGATTTGCTGCCTCATTAATAACCATATCAACTTCTGTGTTGTATTTGAGCGAATCGTTTTCTGCTTCAACTTTGTCTATAGCATCCTCAATTTTAGATTTGATTAGTTCCAATTTTTTTGAGTCGGTAGTTGAAGGAAATACTATATTTATTGCGTTGTTGAATGTTTTATACAAATCAAAATCTTTATTTTTTAAATTTGAATTGTATTCATTTAAAACTTCTATATTTTTTTTGTAAGTTTCCGGATTAATTTCGAAAGCATATGGCATAACGGTATCGTCATGCGTATTTATATCGAGTTTATTGCCTGTGTTCAAAATATCATATGCTTTAATTAAATTTTTAGTATCCTTTTTCAATTTATCGCTGACGAGTCTGTCGTCA
>CALVAS010000040.1 GCA_944325585.1 Candidatus Gastranaerophilales bacterium | reverse complement strand
AAAAAAGATACAAAGGACGCAAATATTGTCCATTATTTGTCCAATAAAAAGTACGATTTTGTATATCAATGTCTGCCGTTAGTTTTTAAAACCGGCTATGCAAAAGAGCTTTTTCCGCTTTATCTTAAGCGTATATACATATTTATAATCCAGTGGCTATTCAGAGTCAGAAATTACGACGAAACTAAAAAACAAATAACAATTTTGGGCATGGATTTTTACGTCAAACGTAAACGGTAAGATTTTTCTTGTAATAAAACTTTGCGGGTGCTAAAATTTTTATTGTAGTTAGTTTGGGGGATCCACCCCATAGATTTCTTTCGAGGGTTTTCGATTGAAATAGAAAGGATAAAAAATGGAAAAAAACAATGAAACTTTACACGTCTTGAGACACTCTTGTTCTCACATCATGGCACAAGCCGTTCAGCAGCTTTTCCCGCAAGCAAAGTTGGCTATTGGACCTGCTGTTGATAACGGGTTTTATTACGATTTTGATATGACTGACGGGCATGCTTTTACGCAGGACGATCTTGTCAAAATCGAAGAAGAAATGAAAAATATTATCAAACAAAATTTGTCGTTTGAAAAATACGTAATTCCTGATGTGGACAAGCAAATCAAAGAATTTAAAGAAGAAGGCGAAATTTACAAAGCCGAACTTCTTGAAGAACACAGAAATGACAATCCGACTTTGTATCTGACAAAAGATAAGGACGGAAAGGTTCTGTTTAATGACCTTTGTGCCGGCCCGCACATTCCAAACACTTCTTTTATCAAAGCAAACGCAATAAAATTACTTAAGGTTGCAGGTGCATACTGGCGCGGCAACGAAAAAAACAAAATGCTTCAAAGAATTTATGCAACAGCATTTTGGAATAAAGAAGATTTACAGGCTTATTTGACATTTTTGGAAGAAGCCGAAAAACGCGACCACAGAAAACTCGGAACCCAGCTTGATTTGTTCTCAACCAGAGATGAATTGGGCGGCGGGCTCGTTTTGTGGCATCCGAATCTTGCAATTGTCCGTGAAGAAATTGAAAATTACTGGAGAACGGAACACAGAAAACGCGGTTATGTAATCGTTAACACTCCGCATATTGCAAAATCAAAATTGTGGGAAATCTCAGGCCACGCAGACCATTATCGCGATAATATGTTCTTTATTCAAAAAGATGAAGATTCAGATGAACAATTCGTCTTAAAACCGATGAACTGCCCGTTCCATATATTGATTTATCAGGCAAACAGATATTCATACAGATCTTTGCCTTTGAGAATGGCAGAACTCGGTACTGTTTACAGAAAAGAAAAATCCGGTGCGCTGTCAGGTTTAACACGTGTTCAAGGTTTCACTCAAGATGATGCTCACGTATTCTGTACGCCTGAGCAGCTTGTTGATGAAATCAATGAAATTATTGATTTTGTTGCAGATTCAATGGCGCTGTTCAATATGACTTTTGAAGTTGAACTTTCAACACGTCCTGAAAGTTTTGTCGGTGAAATTGAAAACTGGGACAGAGCGGAAGCCGGTTTAAAAGAAGCCATGGACAGACGCGGTATGAAGTATGAAATTAATGAAGGCGACGGGGCATTTTACGGTCCGAAAATCGACTTCAAAATCAAAGACGCAATCGGCAGAACATGGCAGTGTGCAACAATTCAGCTTGATTTCAATCTTCCGGAAAGATTCGGTATCAAATATCAGGACAAAGACGGTTCAATGAAAACACCTGTAATGCTTCACCGTGTTGTATTCGGTTCAATGGAGCGTTTCCACGGTATTTTAATCGAGCACTATGCGGGCGCATTCCCGACATGGCTTGCTCCGACTCAAGTTGCAATTGTTCCTATCAGTAATGAAAAACATACTGATTTTGCCGAAAAAGTTTACAAAAAAATGCGTGCAGCCGGAATTCGTGCAAAACTTGATGACCGCTCCGAAAGTATGAATTATAAAATACGCGAAAGTTTGCAGGACAAGAAAATTCCGTACGTTGTTGTAATCGGCGACAAAGAAATCGAATCTGATTCGGTTGCTGTTCGTGCGCGCGGAATCGGTCAGGTCGGAACGTTTAAAGTAGATGATTTCATTTCAAAAATAGAAGATGAAATTCATTCACGCAGTTCCGAATCGTTCGCTAAAGCGGCAGCCAATGTTTAAAAATGCTGGGCAGGTTTTAACCTGCCCTTTTTTAGTTTTGGGAGAATAATGTTAATGAAGAAATTTTTGTTTATTTTAATCGGGTTTATTTTATGCGGGAATTTGGCGTTTGCCGATACTGAAGACGGTGGTGTTGAACTTCAAAAACAGCGGGATAGGTTGGCTATTCAAAAAGAGTTTTCTGAGGAATATGTGCAGGCGCTTGAAACTTGCAGTCCTTTTGAAAGAAGCTATTCATTAATTGAATTGAACGGAGAACGTAAAATTGTCGGTGAAACGAACGGATATTGTACAGAAACTATTGAAATAACCGATAAAAACAATTCTCAAGATATGAAAATAGTTTGTGATTATCCGAAACTTCAATTGCATGAAATTGCCGACTCTTACAAAAAGTTATTTGAAGCAGAGAAAAAGTACAAAATAAATACAACCGTTGAACGCGGTTTAAACGGAATTTATAAAGTGGTTCATAAATATAACGATACTGTTATAACGCAGCCAAATTATTTCTTCTGTAAAGTTCAATAATTTTTTGAATTTATGCATTTTTTAACTAAAAAAGCGGGTTTTTGAACCCGCTTTTAGTTTCTTATAAAATTCCGATAGATTTGTGTTTTTCAAAGATAGTTTTTGCCATTTCGTCAACTTTTTTGAAGTCGTCTTCTGTCGGTTTCCCTTTAATCTGAATCGGGTCAATCAGATCGAGTCTCAACGGCGCAAGGGTGTTTACTATTACGTCAAACAGTTTTCCGCCCCAGCCGTAAGAGCCGATTATAGAAGCAAATTTAGCTTTCGGTCTTAAAATTGCAGCAAGATATGCAACATTCACTGCCATCGGGTGGGGGCCCGCAAGAACCATTGAAGTGCCCATAACAATTGTTGCCGCATCAACTAAAGCCATTGCAAGATCACCCAAATCATCATCTACAATATCAAATTTAAAGGTTTCAATACCTTCTTCATTTAATTTTTCAGATAATCTGTCAATCATTTCTTTTGTGCTGTTGTACATTGAAACGTATGGAAGCACAACAAGGTTTTTGGGTTTATCTGAAGTCCAGTCTTCATATAAATCAAGAATGAATGCAGGATTTTTATAAACCGGCCCGTGGCTCGGCAAAATCATATCCACATTCATTTCTTTAATCATTTTTGTATATCTCTGACACATAGTTCTGAACGGCATCATAATTTCCGCATAGTATCTTTTTGCGCTTTTTTCAAGTTCTTTGCTTTCAACAGCAAAGACATCAGAGAATGTGTAGTGTGCGCCTAAAAAGTCGCATGTGCAGATTACATTGTCTTCTTTAATATAAGTGAACATTGTATCAGGCCAGTGTACTCCGGGTGCAAAGATGAATTTAAGAGTCTTGTCGCCAAGAGAAACTTCTTCGCCGTCTGCAATTTCTCTGATTTTTTCAGCCGGTACATGAAGCATGTTTTTAATGTTTTCCGCGCATTTGGGATTTGTTAAAACGATTGCATTCGGAAATTTTTCGAGCAGTGCCGGGATTGAGCCTGAGTGATCCTGTTCACCGTGGTTTGCAATAATATAATCAACTTTCCCTATCTGGTTTTCATTGAGTCTTTTCAAATATTCATTTGTTTTGGGCGGGTACATAGTATCAATTATTGCTGTTTTTTCGCTGCCTTTGACAAGGTATGAATTGTAACTTGTGCCGTGTTCCAGCGGAATTAATTCATCAAAAATTCTTCTGTCGCAGTCGTTAAGACCGCAGTAAAAAATATTGTTTTTGATTTCTTGAAATTTCATTTAATTTCTCCTTTACTATTTATATTTTAATTGGGGTTTTTATAAAAGAATACATGCTCTTTAACACAAAGAGGGCAATAGTCCGGCTCTTCTGTTTGTCTGAATATTGCTCCGCAAACTGAGCATACCCAGTTGTAGGTTCCGTCTTCGTTTGGCTGAACATCATCTCTTAACTTCCAAACAACTTTTTTCAAACGTTCAAGGTGATTGGTTTCAATGTTCTCAATATTTCTAAACAGACCGGCAATATGTTCAAAACCTTCTTCCTCTGCTTGTTTTGCAAAAGTCTCATATTTGCCTTCAATTTCAGCTTTTTCCTGTGTGAGAGCTGTTTCAAGACAAGCTGTAAGTTTTGGCGTTTTGCCATCATTCAGCCATTTGTACCAGAGTTTTGCATGTTCTTTTTCCATATCGGCAAACATTGTTAAAAGTCTGCTTAACTCGGTATTTCCTTCGCGCTGCGCAATGAGAGAATATATATCATATTCTGTTCTTCTTTTTGATACAAATTCAAATGCTGTCTGTAAATTCTTTTCTGTTTCTGAACCTTTAATATCCAATTGAGCCCCCTTCTTTATCAAGTGCCATGCAAATACATCATATCACACTAAAAAAGGCTTTGCAAAAAGCAAAGCCTTAAAGTTTTTATTTAGTAATTTTTTGCTTTCATAAAGAAATAGGCTTGCGGGTGTTTGCAGACCGGACAAACTTGAGGTGCGTTCTCCCCTTCAAAAACATGGCCGCAGTTTCCGCATTCCCATAAGACTTTTTCCTGCTTTGCAAAAACGGTTCCGTTTTTAACAGCTTCTAAAAGTTTTCTGTATCTTTCTTCGTGCTCTTTTTCAATGTTGCCGACCATTTCAAATAATATTGCCAGCGTATCAAAACCTTCTTCTTTTGCTTCTTTTGCAAAAGTTGCATACATGTCGGTCCATTCATAATTTTCACCGTCAGCTGCATCTTGAAGGTTTGTAAGCGTATCAGGAACTTTGTCCCCGTGAAGAGCTTTGAACCAGAGTTTGGCATGCTCTTTTTCATTGTTTGCTGTTTCTTCAAAAATTCTGCTTATTTGAACATAGCCTTCTTTTTTAGCCTGAGAAGCGTAATAAGTATATTTATTTCTTGCTTCTGATTCTCCGGCTAAAGCTGTTTTAAGATTTTGTTCCGTTTTTGAACCTTTTAATTCCGGCATAAAGCCTCCTTTTCTTTCCTTATCTATTCTTTTTCAAACATATCTTTGCCAACTCCGCAAAGAGGACAAGCGTAATCATCCGGAAGATTTTCAAACGCTACATTGTCGTTTTCTGCCGGATCATAAACATAGCCGCATACCGTACATACAAATTTTTCCATCTTTTTCTCCTTTACTGTTAATTACTACCTGTTTGGCGGCAATCTTTGCAGATGCCTGAAAATACTATATCATGGTTTTCGATTACAAAATCTGTCAGTTCTTCTGTCTTACGGATTAATTCCGGTGCAACGTCCGCATCTATATCAAAAACCCTTTTGCATTTTTTGCAAATAAAATGGTAATGTTCATGAGTATTATGATCAAAGTGGGACGAATTTTCCAATCCGTCTATTTTTTTGATAATACCGTTTTCAGCCAGCTGGTTCAGATTTCTGTATAAAGTCGCAAGGCTGATTTTTGGATCTTTTTCTTTAATTTTAGTGTATAAATATTCTGCTGTCGGGTGTACAACATTTTCTTGTAAAGTATCAAAAATAATTTCTCTTTGCTTAGAGTAGTTCATAGAAATCACCATAATTGATAATAATTCTCATTTTAATATTTTTATTTTTTATTGTCAAGTTTATATAAATAAATTTAAACTTAATATTTCAAAATGGCAATTTTTTGTTGTTTGTTGTTTTTATATAAATATGGTTAGCAGTGTGGAAAATAATTTTGTGAATACTTCAGGCAGACCGGCATTAACCGTTGGAGTTTTGAATCCTCCAAATGCCCTGCATAAACCTGTTTTGTATTCGGAAAAAGAAGCCGATACACAGTTTAAGCAGCTTTCTAAAGATATTTATCAGGCAGAGCACTCGCAAAAGTTTGAGCAAAAACGAAAAACACCTTTGTCTGTGTTTTTAACTGTTTTTGCGGCTGCCGTCGGAAGCGGATATCTTGTTTACAGAAAAATGCTTAAATAATGAATTGCCTGAATGGGGTGCTTTTTATAAGAAAAAGTTTTATGTTATAATGTTTATGATATTTGAATTTTAATACAAGAAGAGAGGGGATATGATGAAAAAAATCTTGTTTATTTTCATTGCGTTTATAATCGGAAGCTCTGTTTTTGCAAATGAGGCTGCTATTTACAACCTTGAAAACGGGCAAACCGTGATTATACAGGAAGTCCATTCAAATCCGATTGTAACGGTAGATACCTGGATTAAAACCGGTTCAATTAATGAAACCGATAAAAATAACGGAGTTTCGCATTTTTTGGAACATTTGTTTTTTAAAGGTTCCACAAATCATGCCCCCGGAGAATTCGACAAAATTTTAGAGACAAAGGGTGCAATCACAAACGCTGCAACAAGTAAAGATTTTACGCATTACTATATAACTATCCCGTCAAATTATTTTAATCTGGCGCTGGAATTGCATGCGGATATGCTTCTTAATCCTCTGCTTCCTAGAAAAGAACTTGAGAGAGAAAGAAAAGTTGTAATTGAAGAGATTGCAAAAGATGAAACCGAACCTCAAAGTGTGGTTTATGACAATTTAATTTCAATGCTTTATACAACTCATCCCTACAAGCGGCAGGTAATCGGAACCCGTGATATTATAAGCACGATTCAGCGTGATGAAATAATGGATTATTACAATCAATTTTATGTGCCTTCAAATATGGTGACTGTAATTGTCGGGGACGTTGATACGATTAAAACTCTTGAATTAATTCAAAAATACTTTAACTGTGAAAACAAAAAAGTTGAAAAAGAAAATTTTGCCGCAGAAAAACAATTAACGGAACAAAAAAAGAAAACGGAATATCTACCTGCGCAGTCAGGTTATATGCTGATTGGTTTTCGCGGAGTAAAAGCTGTAAATAAGGATTCTTACGCTCTTGATGTGCTTGCAACAATTTTGGGAGATGGAAGGTCATCTGTTTTTTACCGGAACATAAAAGATAAAAAACAATTAGCATTTTCCATAGGTGCTTCAAATGCAGGATTCAGAGACGACGGAATTTTTTATGTATCTGCTAATTTTACGCCTGAAAATGCTGAAAAATTAGAGCAGGCAATTTTTGAAGAAATTCACAATATTCAAAAAAACGGAGTAACTGATTCTCAGGTTCAGCTTGCAAAAAATATTATAGAGCGCGACACATATTATGGTCGTGAATCAATTTCAAATATTGCTCAGGAAATCGGTTATACAATGGTTATAACTGATGATATCAAATACTACCAAAATTATGTGGACAATATCAAAAAGGTTACACTCGGTGATGTCAAGCGTGTCGCAAATAAATATCTTGGAATCGAAAAGTCTGCTGTGTCAATAATTTTGCCTGAAAGTATGAAAGAAGTGAAAGTTTCACAAAAAGTTCCGACAAAAGAGGCAAGTACGGCAAAATTAATCAGCGAACACGGCGGAACAAAAAAATATGAACTTTCAAACGGAGCAAAGTTATTAATTACTCCTAATGACGTTAATGAAATTATTGCAATAAGCATCTGGGCAAAGGGCGGAACTTTTCTGGATGAAATCCCGGGAACTTCTGTTATGACAGCGGATGTTATGATGAAAGGAACAGGCAAATATTCTTCTCTTGAACTTGCAAAACTGCTTGAGGACAACGGAATAAAAATTGCGCCTTCTGTTCATCCGGACGCTTTTACAGTGGATGTTTTGACTACAAAACCTGAGTATGCTAAGACGATGGAAATCCTTAATGAAGTGATAAATAATGCAACGTTTGACGACTATGAAATTGAAAAAGCGCGCAATGAAAAATTAAACAAAATTAAGAGAAATCGTGACATTCCGCTTCAGGTTGCAATCGAAAATTACAAAGCGTTAATTTTTGAAGGAACCCCGTATTCTTATACAAGCAAGATTTTCGAAAAAACATATCCGAAAATTGGACATGAAGAGATTGTAGATTATTATAACAAAATTTTCGCTCCGCAAAACGTTGTAATTTCAGTTAACGGTGATGTGGACAGTGAACAAGTTATAAAAGACATATCGAAAATTTTCGAAAACAAAAAAGGTGAAACATTTAATTTCAAAAATTACGCACAGATAATCGGGCGTATGACTTCACGCAAAGATTGCGTAAAAATTATGCCCGAAACCAAAACGGATTGGATTTTTATTGCTTGGCAGACAACAGGTGTCGAAAATAAAAAAGATTATGCTGCTTTGCAGGTGATGAATTCACTTCTCGGTTCAGGCATGAGTTCACGTCTTTTCAAAAATATCCGCGATCAGGAAGGGCTTGCTTATCAATTGGGTTCAAGTTATGTGCCGAATGTTTTGAAAGGTTCATTTGTTGTTTATATCGGAACGAATCCCGATTCAATGGAAAAAGCAAAAACTCTTTTGTTAAACGAAGTTTTTAGACTTAAAAAAGAGTTTGTCGGAACTAAAGAATTAAAGGAGGCAAAAGATAAACTTATCGGCAATTACATAATTTCTCTTGAAACCA
This sequence comes from Candidatus Gastranaerophilales bacterium, assembly GCA_944325585.1. Classification (GTDB taxonomy): domain Bacteria; phylum Cyanobacteriota; class Vampirovibrionia; order Gastranaerophilales; family Gastranaerophilaceae; genus Scatenecus. The sequence continues at coordinate 6,639 of CALVAS010000040.1, read as the reverse complement.
ATCTTGAGAAGGCTTCAAGTATCGGCTGGTATGAAGTCTCAGGACGCGGGTATGCATATAAAGATGAATATATTAAACTGATAAATTCAGTTACCGAAGCTGATATAATTGAGGCGGCAAACAAATATTTCAACGACAATTACGTTTTATCAGTAGTAAAGCCGGAATAAAAATATTTTCAATCATTAATTATTCGGATGTTTCTTGCTTTTGCGTAGAATCATCCGGATATTTTTTTTGTTTTGAATCTGGTTCATCATTTTGCATTGTGCCGTTTCTGTTGTAAAGATTTCCATACTCATCTACTACACCTTGAAAGGCGCCTTTGCCGCTAAAAAAACAAAAATATCCATCCTGAATCTGAAATATTATTCTTGTTAATTTCCCGAGGTTAGAATAAACGGCTTTGTATTCCGGATATTTGTAAGCAATTTGTATAAGATTTCCGGAAACTGAATATATGTATTCTTTATCCTGATTTGAATCATAAATTACACTGTAGCTGATTAAAATTTTAATATCGTTTTTCATTCCGCAGTTTGCCTGTATACGGTATCCGTTTTCGGATTTTGAGTTTTCTGCAAGCGCACGCTTGATGTTTGTTTTGTAATTTTTGTCCTTTTCGTGTGTTTTAATCTCTTGTTTTAATTCAGGAATTTCTTTCTCTCGAATTTGGCGGCTTTCAATAAAATCTTTATATTCTTGTATTTGATCATTTGTTACTTTGGGTGCACTACTTTCAGATGAGAGTGCCGCCGCACAATTGAGAGTATTAAATAAAAAAAGCAGTATTATAAAAAATAAAATTCTGTTCATTAAAAAGCCTCCAAAATTTATTTTAACCAAATTTTCAACGGACGCCCTGCCGTGTTGTAAAGTTTGCCGTCAACAACAACGCCCTGTAAATCGCCATCGGGCAGGAAAATATATTCATATCCGTCAACTGCAAAAAAATGAACTTTTTGAAGATATCCGTTGAATGCATAAACAGCTTTATAATGAGGTCTGACATTTGTGTCTCCGGTGTAGATTACAACCTGATAAAGCCTGCCCTGTGTATTATAAATATATTCCGTATCAGGATCGTTATCATAAATAATCGAATAATTTTCAAGAATTTTATCCGCCATTTTATAATAGTTCCCCTTGACTGTATAACCTGTTTGCGAAAGCGGAGTGTCAAATTTTATATATTTAAGGTTGTCTTTATAATTTCGATCCTTTTCATATTTTTTGAAATTAAGTATATGTTTGGCGTTGTTTTCGTCAAAAAATCCTGCTTTTGTAAGATAATCATGGTAAACTTCTATTCTTTTGTTTCTGTCCTGCTGGGTTGTGAATCTATAGTCTCTCTGCACTCTTATTCCGTATGCATAAGAACTCGGACTTGCTAAAAACAGAATAAATAAACAAAGTATAATTAAATAAATGTTTTTCATAATCTACCAGTTTGTTCTTGTTAAATCCTGCTTTGCATTCCGGTCATATCTTTTGTCCATAAACCAGACACCCTGAAATTCGCCGTCGGGTTCATACATGTATTGCATATCATGAGAAACAAAATATATTGCGCTTATCATTTTCCCGCTTACTTTGTATTGTTTTGACCAGTACGGAAAGTTCGGATAATTTTCGGAAATCATATCAATATATTTTAAATGTCCCAAAGCGTCATAATAATAAATTGTTCTTGGATTATTTTTGTATTGAATTGCATAACTTATAAGCAGTTTTCCGTGAAAAAATGCACTCAATTTGTATTCATTTGTTTCGGTGATTCCTGCTTTGGCTTCAAAATAATGCTCCTGAACATTTTTGTCTTTAATGTGCTCGCTGTAAAGTTCTTTAATTTCTTTTCGTTTGTATTTATAAACTGTGTTTTCATCAAAAATTATATTTTTATAATTTTGAATAATGGTATCCCGCTCAATTTGTGACATATCCAGCCAGTTGAATACGGCTTCTCCCTGCAGAACCAAGTTTTCTTTATCCCCGGATACAGTTTCTTCTGCAAAAACATAACTTCCAAAAATACAAAATATTGCAATTATTAAAACAAGAATCTTTTTCATTTGTTTCCTTCCTGTTATTCTAATCTTTCGCCTTTTATGTTGTAAGCATTGCCGTTTTCATAAATCCTTTCGACTTTGTTTTTCCCGTTAAAAATGATTTTAAAATTGTTGTCATAATAAATCATTTCTTCTAATTTTCTGGATTTATTATATTTTTTTTCAACATAAGTTCCGTAAGACGATCTGGTTGAGGTAGCTGTAATTTCAGTCAGATGTCCGCTGTTATTGAATGAAAGTTTTAATTTGCCGTTTGATAGGGTATAACCTGTAGGTACATTGACCGTATACCTTTCTCCGAGCAGTGTTGGGCCGGGCGGCATATACGGACGTAAAAGATTTCTTATAGTCACATTTTTAAGCGTAGTTCTCCCTGATGTATGCTTTTTAAAGTTAGGGTCTCTGTTTGTTTTTAATTCAAATGTGTTAAGCAGTTCGTCTTCAACATTAGTATCATCAATTTCTCTGATATCTTCCAGAGATTTTTCTATATATTCGTTGCGTTCGCTCTGTGAAAGTTCAGGCCAGGTTGCAGCTAAAACCGAATTATAAAAACCTGTTATCACAATAAATAGAGCAAGTAATATTTTTTTCATATAACCTCACAATACTTTATGAACTAAATATAGCAGAAACTTTTGATATATGCAAGTTTCGGCCTGTTTAAGAATAAATTCAATCCACCTCCTGATTTTCAGGCTGAAAGCCGCGTATGAAGAAAGTTTCATTCCCGTTTTGCATAATTTTATAACATTTTGTAAAGAAATCGTAACATGAATTTTAAAATCAAACGGCATTTTCTTGACTAAAAAAATTGATGTATTACGATTAAGTAACATGAAAAATTAAAGTCGGGAGAATTGTGCCCATATGAAAATTTCCCGAATTACATATAAAGATTTATCAGTCTCAAAAGCAGACAGGTAAAAGGTTTACAGCCTTAAGTTAGATAGTTAAATTTTTTTGTAGTACGTACACCATTATTAATGAGGTGAATTGATGTCTAAGACAAAATATGCAAAAAGAGTAACGCCGATGGGTATTCCTCATACCCGTTTGGACGATTTACCGGATCTTATTGAAGTGCAAAAAAAATCGTTTGAATGGTTTTTAAAAGAAGGTTTGAAAGAAGAACTTCTTTCATTCTCTCCGATTAAAGATTATACCGGAAGATTAGAGCTGCACTTCCTTCCGAACTATACGTTCGACAATGCAAAATACACAGTTGAAGAAGCAAGAATTCATGACGCAACTTATGCAAAACAACTCCGCGTTATGATAAGACTCGTTAACCGTGACAGCGGTGAAATTAAAGAACAGGAAGTATATATCGGTGATATTCCGACTATGACGGACAAAGGTACATTTATCGTAAACGGTGCCGAACGTGTTATCGTTTCTCAAATCGTACGTTCTCCCGGAGTTTACTTCAAACGTGAAATTTCACCTGCCGGCAAACGTTTATACAACGCAACCATGATTCCAAACAGAGGTGCATGGCTGAAAATCGAAACAGATTCCAATGATTTGATTTACGTAAAAATAGACAAAAACAGAAAAATCCTTGCTACAACATTGTTGAAAGCTATGGGTATCACTGTTTCCGAAATGGAATCATTATTCACTCACTTTGAATTCTTAAAGAAAACACTTGATAAAGATACAGCCGAAACAACGGATGATGCTTTAATTGAAGTTTATAAAAAACTCAGACCGGGCGATCCGGCATCTCCTCAGGGCGGACGCCAGATTCTTGAAGCTCGTTTCTTTGATGAAAAGAAATACGATATCGGCCGTGTCGGACGTTATAAATTAAATAAAAAATTGAACCTGAACATTCCGAAAAACCAGAGAACTTTGACTGTTCAGGATATCGTAGCGTCAATCGAATACTTGATTAACCTTACATATGACGAAGGTTCGGTTGATGATATCGACCACCTCGGAAACAGAAGAATCCGCTCAGTCGGCGAACTTCTTCAAAATCAGTTCAGAGTAGGTCTTTCAAGAATCGAAAGAATTGTTAAAGAAAGAATGACACTTCAGGATTCAGAAACTTTGACTCCGTTGAATCTTTTGAACACCAAACCGCTGGTTGCTTCATTGAAAGAATTCTTCGGAAGTTCACAGTTGTCACAGTTCATGGATCAGACCAACCCGCTTGCCGAACTTACTCACAAAAGACGTATTTCAGCTCTCGGCCCCGGCGGTTTGATGAGAGAACGTGCAGGTTTTGCGGTTCGTGACATTCACCCGTCACATTACGGACGTATCTGTCCGATAGAAACTCCTGAAGGCCCGAACGCAGGTTTGATAGGTTCTCTTGCTACTCACGCAAAAGTTAATGACTACGGATTTGTTGAAACACCGTTCTTCGTTGTAAAAGACGGCGTTGTTACAGACGAAGTTCATTACCTGACTGCTGACGAAGATGAAAACCTTCGTATCGCTCCTGCTGACGTTCAGTTGAATCCTGACAATACATTCAAAGACGAATATGTACCTGTCAGATACAAATCTGAATTCACAATGGGCGAATCAAGTAAAGTTGACTATATGGGTGTTTCACCGATTCAGGTAATCTCAGTTGCAACATCATTGATTCCGTTTATCGAACACGACGACGCAAACCGTGCATTGATGGGTTCAAACATGCAGCGTCAGGCTGTTCCGCTTTTGATTACCCAAAGACCGGTAGTCGGAACAGGGCTTGAAGCACGTGCCGCAAAAGACTCAGGTATGGTTGTTGTTTCTGAAGTCGATGGTACGGTAGAACGTGTAGTCGGTGAAGAAATTATTATCAGAGATAAAAATAATAAACCGCATGTTTATCAGTTAATGAAATATTTACGAAGCAACCAGGATACTTGTATTAACCAGCGTCCGATTGTTCATGAAGGCGACAAGGTTAAGGCAGGCGACGTAATTGCAGATGGTGCTTCTACAAACTGCGGAGAACTTTCTCTCGGTAAAAACGTAATCGTTGCATATATGCCGTGGGAAGGCTACAACTATGAAGACGCGATTTTGTTATCAGAAAGATGCGTTCATGATGATGTATTCACATCAGTTCACATTGAAAAATTAGAGATAGATGCGCGTCAGACAAAACTCGGACCGGAAGAAATTACACGTGAAATTCCGAACGTTTCAGAGGATGCATTGAGACACCTTGATGAACGCGGTATTGTTCGTATCGGTGCAAGAGTTTATGCTGATGATATTCTGGTAGGTAAAGTTACACCGAAAGGTGAATCTGAACATCCGCCGGAAGAAAAACTTCTCCGTGCAATCTTCGCTGAAAAAGCAAGAGATGTAAAAGATAACTCTCTTAGAGTTCCTCACGGTGAAGGCGGCCGTGTACTCGACGTTAAAGTATTTGACAGAGAAAAAGGCGACGAACTTCCGCCGGGTGCAAATACGGTAATCAGAGTTTACATTGCACAAAAACGTAAAGTTTCAGTCGGTGACAAACTCTCAGGCCGTCACGGAAACAAAGGTATTGTATCCCGTATATTGCCGAAAGAAGATATGCCGTTTATGCCTGACGGAACACCGGTTGATATCGTACTTAACCCGCTTGGTGTACCTTCTCGTATGAACGTAGGTCAAACTTATGAATTGTTGTTAGGTTTGGCAGCATACTTAACAGGCAACTACTATGAAGCACCTTCATTCGACGAAATGTACGGTGATAACAAATCCGAAATCGCAACCAAACAGGAACTTTTGAAAGGTATCAAAGAATCCGGATGCGATTGGGTAACTGAAGACGGTAAAGTAAGATTGATTGACGGACGTACGGGTGAACCGTTCGATGAACCTGTTGCAGTCGGTCTTTCATATATCCTTAAACTTGTCCACCTTGTAGACGACAAAATCCACGCTCGTTCTACAGGCCCATATTCACTCGTAACTCAGCAGCCTCTGGGCGGTAAAGCTCAATTCGGTGGCCAAAGATTCGGTGAAATGGAAGTTTGGGCTCTGGAAGCATACGGTGCAGCTTATACATTGCAAGAAATGCTTACAATCAAATCCGATGATGTTAACGGAAGAAACCGCGCTTACGAAGCAATCGTAAAAGGCGACAACATTCCGAGACCGGGAATTCCGGAATCATTCAAAGTATTGGTTCGTGAATTACAATCAATCGGTTTGGACATCACGGTTGCCAAAAAGGACGGTGCAGAAGTTGACCTGATGACAGATATGGATGATTTGAGAAAATCAGCTCCGAAAAGAACTCTTTCTGATATAGATTCAGAGTTATTAAACATCAACTTCTTTGAAACACCGACAACATTCGGAGATTTATAAGATTTAAATGCCCTCCCTTTGAGGGAGGGCGGGAATCTTAGATTTTCGGACAGGGTAATAAAACAGGTGCACCGTGAAGTTTGAAAAAACAAATCAGGTGCGTTGACAAAATTAAAATAAATAAAAGTAAATAGCGGATTTGCTTAATGCCTGATCCGCGGTATAAAAGGAGAAATTATAAATGTCAACAAGTATTGATTATTTTGACTATATACGAATAAGTATAGCGTCGCCGGAAAGGATTTTGAAATGG
>CALVAS010000039.1 GCA_944325585.1 Candidatus Gastranaerophilales bacterium | reverse complement strand
AATATTTCCAAAAATCTTTTTGTTGCATCAAGTGCAAGATTTACACCGTTTTGAGCAATTTCATTCCACTCGGCTTTGTTTTTGCGGGTAGGGATTTTGTTTTGAAGCGAAAGGTTTGTTGTTTGATTAAATAAAGAAGCAAAATCCGCATTTTGAACAAGAGCAACGGGGGTATGTTGTTTTATAAGTTTATCGCAGTCAGCGTAAGCCTGCATTTCAAACTCATGATGCATTGTTTTGTCGAGTGCTTTTTTTAGGATTGAACCGCTTTCAATATGCTGAGGCTGAGTAATATCCTGAAGATAATGAAGAGCACGTCCTGCATGATCAATACTTTCTGTGTAATGTTTTTGTTTTAAAGCATCAAAAAATTTGTTGAGGTGTTCTAAATACACATATTTTGCATTATGTTTTCCATTAAAATCAAAAAAACTTTTAATTTTTTTGTCCGGATAGTAGAAATGGTTTTCGTTGTACATAAAGAACTCATCAAAGTCCGGTTTTATAACTGCATTTTGCAGAACATGGAATACGTATGAGTTGCCTGCTTTTAAGTTTTGAGAATCTGCTGCTGAATTGAGAATTTTGGTGTGCATTCTGTAGTGCCAGCCAAAATTCGGTGAATTATTTATTTTATTTAACATTAAAGTCTCCTTGCGGGAGTATAAAAATACGTGAATATAATTTTTTGCCTTTTAAGGGATGATTTGTGGATAAACAGCATCAATATATTGTGCGTAATCTTCCGGAGCAAAAAATCCAATTGAAAATTCTGCACAATTGTAGCCGAGTTGCTGTGCTCCCGGAACTTCAATCGGCGGGCCTGCAGGGGTTGAACGGGACGAGTTTTTAGGATTGGAAATAACGCCAGTGCTTCTTAAAATGGTAATTAAAATCGAATTTCCTTTAACTTCATATTCCGTAAGTCCTTTGGTTATAATCCCGAAACCTTGTGCGCCTATATATCTCTGCATGGGGGCAAAGTTTGTTTTTGTCTCCAGTCCGCGGTTTTTGGGCAAATGTTTTCGCATATCATAATCTGTGTCAAATTCGCGTTTGATAATTTCGTTTAGATCTTCTGAAAACGTATATTTCACGGCTTCCGGAAGATTAAATTGCACCTGCCACAGACGGTTTTTAAGAGTGTTGTTCCATTCGATTCTGAAATTAATCAGATTGTTGCCGCGTGTTAAAAGAATATTGAAAAATGTGGTTTTTATTAAAAAACTGTCATTTTTTTCGTTTTTCAAAATCTCCGTAATCTTTGCATACTCTCCTGTATCATTTTCTTCCGGTCCGTAGTTATATGTGTCGCCGTTGTCAATAAATCTGACAAACTGAATTCCGATATTGTTAATTTTCATCAAATTTTCAGAAAATTCCAGTTCTGCAGCCGGCTTTTCGCTTGCAGATTTTTTGAGAGTATAAATGTCTGTATAATCTTCCGTAACAGGAATTTTTTGAGTGTCGTAAAGAATTTTGCTGTCGAAACCGCCGGATTTTCCGATAATATCAAATCCGTCAGGTGCATCAGTTGATTTGAACTCATATCCGCTGTTTTTAATAAGGTTGTCAGCTTCAGGATACTCCAGCCTTAATTCTTCAATAATTGTGTTTGCAATTTGCAGAATTTTGTCATAGCGTGTAATGTTTTCTGCGTGAACCGCATCTGTTGAACATCCGCAAATACTGTCATGAGCCTGATTTTTGATTAAAAGTTTATATGCATATTCTATTATTGCACTGTAGCGGCATCCGAAATGTTTTTGAAGTTTGTCAGCCTGTTCAAGCCGGTAAGATGCCTCTGTACGGTATTGTTTAAGCCGCATTCTTGCCGAATAACATCCCGGAAGAATGAATGTTTTGGAATTGTCGCGGAGTTCGTCATTCCACTCGGGAATTTCGCAGTTATCGTATTTTCTGATAGTTTTTCCGTCAGGAGTTTTTTCAAGCTCTGAAAAAACTTTGTTAAAATATTCAAACGGGGTTGAAAGTTTTATTTCATAACTGTTTCCATCTGCCTCATTTTTCAGAATCCCGTTGACCGCTTCAATTTGTTCTTGAATATCTTTTTCAACACCAAGATGGTCGGCGCCGATTGGAAGCAGCAGGTAAGTTCCTGATTTTGCCGCTATTTTGTCAAGATTTCCTCTCAGCCACTCGGCTTTTTCTTCAATTGTTTTGGGAGCGGAAAAGATATCCATAAAATAGCCTCTCACCATATTTACGGTGTTTACGCCGTTAAATATAAATTCAGACGGCAAATCCGGAACGCCCCGCCAGACCATAATTTTGTCAATTCCGTATTTTTTCATAATCGGAGGAATATTTTTGCTGTGCCCAAACGTATCGGCAAAGTATCCGATAAAATCTTCACATCCGAAGTCTTTTGCAATTTTTAATCCGATTTCAATATTTTTTTCAAAAACGGTTCTGTCAGTCAAATACTCGTCAATAAGACAGTAAAAAGGCCCGATAAAGAGTTTTTTCTCTTTTATAAGGCGGCGGACAATCTGTTCTTTTTCAGGACGGATTTCAAGGTAATCAAGGAGTGCTGCAACCTGTCCGTCAAAATAAAATGACGGAATTTTTCCCTGTTCAAGCATATCAAGAACATTATCAAAAACTCTCAAAAGTCTGAGTCTGAAAACTTCAAATTCCCTGTACCATTCCCTGTCCCAGTGGGTGTGTAAATATGCAATAACTGTCTTTTTCATACAATATTTTTAGCATTAATGACCGGCATTGGCAAATTTTTTACAATTTATAAGGATAATCGTCTTTAATTTCCCAGCCATCCGTCATAATTAGATCTCCGCATCTGATACCTGACGATTTGCAGAGATTAAGTTTTTGATTTCGAGTATATGCGGTGTCTGTATTGTAAAATCCTAACTTTCCGCTTGGATGAACAATAAATGCAAATATATCTTTGCCCGTTTCATTCGGGCCGCTAAGACCGTTTATATCTGCAAAAATCGTAATAAACATCCATCGGTCATCGCGGTCTTCCGTTGTACCCAAATTCCTTGTGTCCATAGTAACTCTTAGCGTTGTTCCGTCATTAAGAACCAGAATAAGACCTTTGCTTGTCAAATAGAAGTTATCTGAAACCGCATCACATGAAGTACCGTTACACTTAATTTTTTTATAGCCAATATCCTGCATGGAACCGAATTCATTACTCTGGATTTTTGCAAGATAAGGAACCATATAAACTCTTGAAAAACTTTCAAGTATCTCTTTCAAATTTTCTACTGTTGCCTCTGTGTTTGAATATGCACCAAGCCCCCACTCTGAAGGATCGCCATTGTCCGCACGGGAACGTTCAAATGCCTGCGCAAGAACAGTATAAGTTCTTTGGAGTCTTGTAACGGTAACTTTCTTTTTGTAATTGCCGATTAAAGCCGGCAGAGTCATTGCTGCAACTATTCCAATAATTCCCAAAGTTATTAAAACTTCCGCCATAGTAAATGCTTTTTTATGCATAAAAACCTCTTTGTATATTTATCTATATATAATTAGATTAGTCTATTTATATATAGTTTATTATGTCAAATTTGATTAGCCTTGTCAAGGCAATTTATAATATCAAATATGATAATTAACGATATGACTGATTTTCAGCTTGTAAAGTATTTGCTTAACAAGGAATACATGCTTCAAAAGGATTTGTCAGACAAACTAAACGAGTTGACTGGCAAAAATACAAAACCAGGCAATTTTTCCGCAAAATTGAAGCGTGAATATTTAACATTTCGAGATTTAAAAAATATTTGTGAAGTTCTTGGCTATGATCTAATTATCCAAAAACGTAAATAATTAATTAAACATTAACAATTTCTGACTTTTTTAAAATCAACGTTAAAATAAGAATGTGGGAGAAAATTCCCGCAATGTTTTCGTAAAAAGGAGTTGATTTTATGGCAGATATAAATAAGTTTACCAATTATTCTCAGGAAATATTGTCATCCGCAAGCGCAATTATGAATTCGCACAGCAATTCAGAGCTTCAGCCGGAGCATATTATGCTTGCGATGATTAAGGATAACGGGATTATAAAGGATTATTTGACCGAATTGAAACTTTTGAATCAAGGATTTATTGATAAAATCGTCGGCGCTGTGAATTCTTTCCCGAAGATTTCAGGCCCGGTGAACGCCCAGCAGATGTTTCTCTCAAGCCAGACTTACAGACTTCTTGATATTGCAGAGCAGCAGTCCGCAGAAATGAAGGACGAGTTTGTAAGCATTGAATCAATTCTGCTTGCCATGACAAAACTTGATAACAGCAATATCCAAACTGTTTTGAAAAATTTTGGAGTAGATTCAAATAAAGTTTTAAATGCAATGAAAAAGATAAGAGGTAATAAAAAAGTGGATAATAAAAATGCAGAAGAAAATATGAAAGCGCTTGAAAAATATTCAACAGACCTGACAGCGCTTGCAAGAAAAGGAAAGTTAGACCCTGTAATCGGCAGAGATGAAGAAGTCCGCCGGATTATTCAGGTTCTGAACAGAAGAACAAAAAACAACCCTGTTTTGATAGGCGAACCGGGGGTAGGTAAAACCGCAATTGTTGAAGGTTTGGCACAGAGAATTGTAAGAGGCGATGTTCCAGAAAGCCTAAAAGATGTAAAACTTGTATCTCTTGATATGGGTGCTCTTGTTGCAGGCGCAAAGTTCAGAGGCGAGTTTGAAGAACGTTTGAAAGCCGTATTGAAAGAAGTTGAGGAGTCAAACGGCGAGATTGTGATGTTTATAGATGAACTTCATACAGTTGTCGGCGCCGGAGCAACAGAAGGCTCTATGGATGCCGGAAACCTCTTAAAACCTATGCTTGCAAGAGGAGTCTTAAGAACAATCGGCGCAACAACTATAAACGAATACCGCAAATATATTGAAAAAGACCCTGCTTTAGAAAGAAGATTTCAGCCTGTTCTGGTTGACGAGCCTTCTGTTGAAGATACAATCAGTATCTTGAGAGGTTTGAAAGAAAAATACGAAGTTCACCATGGAATTCGTATTCTGGACAGCGCACTTATTCAGGCGGCCAAACTTTCTGACAGATATATAACAGACAGATTTTTGCCTGATAAAGCAATCGACCTGATTGATGAAGCAGCGTCTTCTCTGCGTATTGAGATTGATTCAATGCCTGAGGAAATTGATACAATGATGCGTCAGAAAATTCAGCTTGAAATTGAGCGGGAGGCTTTGAAAAAAGAAACAAGCGACGAGGCTAAAGCTAAAGTTGATGATATTACAAAACAAATTAACGAATTAGATGGCAAAATCAATGTCCTGAAGGTTCAATGGGAAAAAGAAAAGGCTTCAATTACGGGCGAAGCCGCAATTAAGGATGAAATTGATCAGGTTAAGAAAAAAATTGAAGAAGCCGAACGCAATACCGATTTGCAGACAGCGGCAGAACTCAAGTACGGTAAACTTCTTGAACTTGAAAAACAGTTAAAAGCATGCCAGTCAAAAGAAAAGACTGATAACAAACTTTTGAAAGAAGAAATTGATGACGAAGATATAGCAAACGTTGTCAGCAAGTGGACCGGAATTCCTGTAAACAAACTTGTTGAAAGCGAAAAACAAAAACTGGTTAATATGGAAGACATTCTTCACAAACGTCTTATCGGGCAGGATGAAGCGGTAGAAACAGTTTCCGATGCAATCCGCCGTGCACGTTCAGGTTTGAAGGATCCGAAACGTCCAATCGGTACTTTCTTGTTCTTAGGGCCGACAGGGGTCGGTAAAACGGAACTTGCTAAATCACTTGCAGAATTTATGTTTAACGACGAGGATGCTCTAATAAGAATAGACATGTCTGAATATATGGAAAAACATAATGTTGCAAGATTAGTCGGAGCACCTCCCGGATATGTCGGATACGAAGAAGGCGGTCAGCTGACAGAAGCTGTCAGAAGAAAACCTTATTCGGTTGTTCTTTTTGATGAAATTGAAAAAGCACATCCTGATGTTTTCAACATCATGCTCCAAATCTTTGATGACGGACGTTTGACGGATTCAAAGGGTAGGACTGTTGACTTCAAGAACACTTTGATAATCATGACATCAAACATCGGAAGCGACATAATTCTTGAAAACACCTTGAACAGTATGGTGTCACCAAAAGAATTTGATGAAACAAAAGAAAAAGTCATGGCCGTTTTAAGAAGCCGCTTTAAACCTGAATTTCTAAACCGTATTGATGAAACAATCTTCTTTAAGGCTCTTACTCTTCAGGATTTGTCAAAGATTGTGGATATTCAGATGGATTATTTGAGAAGACTTCTTAAGGATCAGGAACTCGGACTGGAAGTTACACCGGAAGCAAAAGAGTTTCTGGCAACCAGAGGCTACAACCCTGTTTACGGCGCAAGACCGCTTAAACGTGTAATTCGTCAGATGGTAGAAAATCCGCTTTCAAAAATGATTCTTTCACAAAACTTTCTGAGTGGTGACAAAGTCAAAATAGATGTTGTTGACGATGAAATCAAATTCGAGCGGATTCCTGCTGAACAGGAATAATTAATAATACATAAAAAGCCCTCACAAAAGAGGGCTTTTTGCAAATATGTAAAACTTTTATAAACGTACTTAAAAAACATTTTTTTAATGCTATAATACAAATTACAGACAATATTTACGGAGAGATTTGATTATGTGCGGAATAGTAGGATATGTAGGTTATAAATCAGTAATGGATATTCTTGTAGACGGGCTGGAACAGCTTGAATACAGAGGATATGATTCATCAGGCGTCGCTGTTATGTGTGATGATGAAATAAAGGTTTATAAAGCAATAGGCAAGTTAAATAATTTGCGCGATGAACTTTCTCAACATAAAGGTGAATACGAAAAATCCACAATGGGAATCGGGCATATCCGCTGGGCTACACATGGCGCTCCGACTGTGTTGAATGCGCATCCGCACACCTGCACATGTGGAAATCTTGTTATTGTTCACAACGGGATTATCGAAAATTATAAAGAATTAAGAGAAATGCTGACAAAAGACGGTTGTGTTTTCCGCTCTCAAACAGATACGGAAGCTGTTGCGCATCTTGTTGCAAAAATGTATGCAAAAACAAAAGATCTTGCACAAGCAGTAAGAGAGGCCACCAAACAGATAGAAGGGGCATATGCTCTTTGTGTAATGCATAACGATTGCAAAAATACACTTGTTATTACCAAACGAAATGCACCGCTTCTTGTCGGAATAGGTGAACATGAATTCTTTGCAGCCTCTGATGTTCCGGCGATTATCAAACACACCAAAAAGGCAATGTATTTAAATGACAATCAGGTGGTAATCTTAACTCCGGAAAAAATGATTTTGACAGATATTGAAGGAAATGAAATTCTTCCTAAAATAGAAGTTCTTCCATGGGAACCGGTTGCTTTAAGCAAAATGGGATACAAGCATTACATGCTTAAAGAAATTCATGAACAGCCTGATGTAATACGTAATATTCTTGTCGGAAAACTTCATGCACCTGATGAAAATATTATTTTAAATGAAGTAAAACTGACAAAAGAAACTTTGAAAAATTTAAACAGAATTCAAATTATTGCCTGCGGAACATCTTTGCATGCAGCAATGATAGGAAAGTATATTATTGAAAGTTTTTGCGGAATCGCCGTGGATGTCGAGGCTTCAAGCGAATATATTTATCGCAGAACTGTTACCGACAGACACACGCTTGTCATCGGGGTTTCTCAATCAGGCGAGACAGCGGACACTTTGACTGCAATAAAACAGGCAAAAGCAAAAGGTTCTCATATCCTTATAATTACAAACCGTCCGGACAGTTCAATGGCGCGTGAGGCCGACAGCCTCGTGCCAGTAAATGCGGGAATTGAAGTTTCTGTTGCCGCGACGAAGTCTTATACTGCTCAGTTGATGGCTTTTTATCTTTTGGGGCTTTATATGGCGGAAATTAAAGAAAGTGTGCCGGTTTCCGAATTGAATTCATATAAAGCAGAACTGATGCTTCTTCCGCAAAAAATCGAACAGATTTTGTCACATACAGAAGATATTCAAAAATGTGCAAGAATTTATTCATCAACAAAAGACTTTATCTTTGTTGCCCGCGGTATAAATCTGCCGACAGCTCTTGAAGGCGCATTAAAATTAAAAGAAATCAGTTATATAAATGCAACGGGATATGCAGCAGGCGAGCTTAAACACGGCCCGATTGCAATGCTTGATGAAACAATGCCGGTATTGTCGATTTTGATGAAAGGCTGTGTTTATGAAAAACTACTCTCAAACAGCGAAGAAGCAAAAGCCCGTAACGCCAGAATGATTGCTCTTACAAATTCCAGAAGCGAAAAACTTGATGATTTGTTTGAAAATATTATAAGAGTTCCGGATGTTCAGGAATTATTTTCACCGCTTGTTGCGATTGTTCCTTTGCAGCTTCTGGCATATTATATCGCTGAATTTTTGGGCAAGGATGTTGATCAGCCGAGAAATCTTGCAAAATCAGTTACCGTGGAGTAAAATAATAGATATCATGCCGATATAGCTCCCCCAGTGGAGTGAAACGGAACGGTGTTAATAATTTAGTAGAGCTTGCTCTAACAACACACCGGTTTGAAAAGAGAATAAGAATGCCGATATAGCTCAGTTGGTAGAGCAACTCATTCGTAATGAGTAGGTCAAGGGTTCAAGTCCCTTTATCGGCTTGTTGTTATCAACCCGCTAGCAGGGCTGTTAAGCTGTTTCCGGTCTCACTATCAATCTGGTAAAATTATGATTAAATCCGATATAATTAAACTACCTTTTACAAATGACAATGCCGAAATAGAAAATATGTTAAGGTCGAAAAATATTGAACCTTTAAGATGGGCTGTTGTGAAAGTTTCAGAGCAGGAGCTTGAGATAAGCGTATCATATCGGACAAATGATTACTAAATCCGTAATATATATTAATACATTATTTGATTTTAAAAATTTTTGATTTACACTGTTTCGTAATGGAGTGGCCGGGTCGGAATTAAAAAACTTACCGGCATAATTCAGCAGTCACTGTATTCTATGTTGATTATCGGGCGCTGAAAGAAACAAATTAAGGAGAAAAAATAAATGACACCAAAGAATTTTTTATTCACTTCCGAATCAGTTACGGAAGGACACCCCGACAAAGTTTGCGATCAGATTTCTGATGCGATTTTGGATGAATTTTTGACAAAATACCCTCAAGCCCGTGTTGCGGCAGAAACAACCGTAACAACAGGCATGGCGCTTGTTTGCGGCGAAATTACGGCGGATTGTTATGTTGATATTCCGTCTGTTGTTAGAAATACGATTAAAAATATCGGTTACGCAGGCAGTGAAGGCGGCGGATTTGACTATAAAACCTGCGCTGTTTTAACAAGTATTGATGAACAGTCATGCGACATTGCAGGCGGAGTTAACAAAGCTCTTGAAGCCCGTTCAACTAACGCAGGCACTTCAGTTTGCGAAACAGAAAATATAGGTGCAGGCGATCAGGGCATAATGTTTGGTTATGCATGTAATGAAACGCCGGAATTGATGCCGCTTCCGATAAGCCTTGCGCATAAACTTTCATACAGACTTGCACAGGTTAGAAAACAAGGTATTTTAAACTATTTAAGACCTGATGGCAAATCTCAGGTTACTGTTGAATATGTTGACGGTAAACCTTCCAGAATACATACGGTTCTTATTTCAACACAACACGATCCTGAAATCAACGGAGTTTCCGATAATGAAAAAGTTCAGGAAATAATCAGACGTGATATTACTGCATTTGTTATTGACGAAGTTTTTGCTCATGAAGAAATTAAACTTGACAGCAAAACAAAAATTCTTGTTAACCCGTCAGGCAGATTTGTTGTAGGCGGACCGCAAGGAGATGCAGGTTTAACAGGACGTAAGATTATTGTTGATACATACGGCGGATACTCACGCCACGGTGGCGGAGCATTTTCAGGCAAAGACCCGACAAAAGTTGACCGTTCAGCAGCTTACGCAGCAAGATATGCAGCCAAAAACGTTGTAGCTGCAGGTTTGGCTGAAAAATGCGAAATCGAACTTGCATATGCAATCGGTGTAGCAGAACCCGTTTCAATCATGGTTGATACTTTTGGAACAGGTAAAATTTCAGATGACAAAATTTCTGAGTTGGTTGCAAAACATTTTGATTTAAGACCTGCTTCAATTATTTCTAAGTTTGATTTACGCGGTCTTCCCGCCAAAAACGGCGGCAAATTCTATCAATTGTTAGCAGCTTACGGACATATGGGAAGAACAGACATCTTTGTTCCGTGGGAGCAAACTGACAAGGCTGATGAGTTAAAGGCTGAACTTTGCACGTGCGGATGCTGTGCAAAATAGATTCAGACAAATTATAAAAATCAAAAGGAGGATATTTTTATCCTCCTTTTTTAATAAAGTAATTTTTTAAATAGCAAAAAAATAATTTACGCGGTTTAAAAAAATCAAAAGGAGAAATTTGATAATGTTAAATCGTATAAATTTGTCACCGTCGTTCGGGTCAAAAGTTTATTTAATAGATGACGATTACAGCGGAACTTACAACTACAATATGGCAGCTGACAGCGACGACTTTGATAAAAAGGTTTTAAAGCAGACAATTAAAAAACTCGAAAATAACGGAAACAATGATATTGTTACCTTAAAAGCCTTGACCTGTGATGATTTTGAGCAAAACGACAAGTTTTTGTTGCAGGTTAAAGAGATGCGCGGGAATTCCGCCTATGTCGGTTTTCAAACTTCTCCGGAGTTTTCGGTTAATGCTGTATTGAAGGCTTACAAGCAGGCGAAAGACGATATGGTTGAGGCCGCAACCGGCGAATTAGCTAATTATGTAATTTAAATGTTTTGAAAATTCCGGTCAAAATCTAAAGGGGAAAATATGCAAATAAACAATAACATGAATAAATTTTCATACAATCCAAATTTCAACGGAAAAATGCGTACCAGAATTTTGCTTGAAACAATAAGCGGGCATTTTGTTAATATTAATAAAACAGATGCGGCAGACCGTTTTGATGGTGTTTCAAATATTACGGATATTCCCGTGGCAAAACTTAAAAATAAATTGAAGGATGAAGTGAGTTTAAAATTGTTTATGGATATATTCGGCAATTTTATAGGTGAAAAATTCCCGAAATTACTGTCTGAAAGCCAAGATTATACTGATGATTTATTTAAAATGTTATTTACTGGCCAGTTGGGCTCAAAAGCTGCATTTAATAAAATTGTAACTAAGTATGATAAAAAACTCGGACGATTTGTTGATATAAATCTTGATGAGGGCGAAAAGAAGTTTTTCAGTAAATATATTGATATATTTGAATAAAAAATCCGGTTTTTAAACCGGATTTTTTATTCATTATTTTAGATTTTATTTGTGAGCAGTGCTTTTGAGATGAAGTTCTCTCAATTGCTGCAAAGATGCTTCTCCCGGAGCGTCACTCATAAGGTCTTTGGCTCCTGAATTTTTCGGGAATGCAATAACGTCGCGGATACTTTCCGTACGGCAAAGAAGAGCAACAAGTCTGTCAAGACCGATTGCAAGTCCTGCGTGCGGAGGTGTTCCGTATTGAAGCGCATTTACCATAAATCCGAATTTTTCTTTCGCTTCATCTTCTGTTAATCCAAGAGCCTTGAATATTGCTGATTGAACGTCTGAAGAGTGGATTCTGACAGAGCCTCCGCCGAGTTCTGTTCCGTTGTAGACAATGTCGTATGCAATTGATTTAACATGCCCCAGATCTCCTGATTTAAGTTTATCCAAATCTTCAATGCAAGGAGATGTGAACGGGTGGTGCATTGCCATAAATCTGTTTTCTTCATCGCTCCATTCAAACATCGGGAAGTCTACAACCCATAACAAATTATGTTTGCTTTCGTCAATCAGGTTAAGACGTTTGCCGAAATACAGTCTTAATCTTCCCATAATGTCATAAACGAGTTTCGGTTTGTCAGCAACAAAGAAAATTATGTCGCCGGCAACAGCGCCTGCTCTTTCCTGAATTTGTTTTGCCTGTTCTTCTGTCACGAACTTCATAACAGGAGATTTTGCAGTGCCGTCTTCAAGATAGATTATATTTGCAAGAGCTTTAGCACCGAATGATACGGCAAGTTTTGTAATATCATCAATATCTTTTCTAGAGAAACTTGCGCCGCCCGGAATTCTGATACCTCTGACAATTCCGCCGTTTTCAAGGGTGTTTCTGACAATGTGGAATTCTGATTGAAGAATGATGTCGCCAATGTCAAAAAGTTCCAATCCAAAACGGGTATCCGGTTTGTCGGAACCGTATCTGTCCATAGCTTCCTGCCATGGCATCTGGATGAACGGCGGTTTAACTTCAACACCTGCGGCTTTAAATGTTTCAACAATCAAACCTTCAACGCATTTGATAACATCCTGCTGTTCAACAAAAGACATTTCAAGGTCGATTTGAGTAAATTCTGGCTGACGGTCAGCACGCAAATCTTCATCACGGAAACATTTTGCGATTTGGTAATATCTTTCGATACCGCCTACCATCAAGAGTTGTTTAAAAATTTGCGGAGACTGCGGCAGTGCATAGAATTTACCTTCCTGGACACGTGAAGGAACCAGATAATCCCTTGCGCCTTCCGGAGTTGTTTTAATCAAAATAGGTGTTTCAACTTCCAGAAAATCTTCGCCGTTAAGATAGCTTCTTGCAGCCTGACAGATTTTGTGGCGCAGAGTCAAATTGTGAAGCATACTTTCGCGTCTGATATCAAGGTATCTGTATTTGAGTCTTACGTCTTCTGAAACGTTTTCATCATCAAGCACAAACGGCAATGTTTTAGCTTCTGATAAAATTTCAACTGATTCAGGATACATTTCAACCTGACCTGTTGCGTATTTTTCGTTGTAAGTTTCTTCGGGTCTTCTTGTAACTTTGCCTTTCACGCAAATTACGTATTCTGATCTTAATTTTTCAAAAACTTTGTGAACTTCGGGGTTAATCTGGGGATTTGCAACAAGCTGGAAAAATCCTGTTCTGTCTCTTAATTCCACAAACAAAATTCCGCCTAAATCCCTGATTGTTGCGGCCCAGCCTGAAAGGGTAACTTCTTCATTCAAATTGCTCAGGTTTAGCTCTCCGCAATTGTGATTTTTTAATTTAGTTGTTATCATTTTCATTTCCTTACTTAATTTTAAACGTCTGTTATTATCATAACAAAAACATAAAAAAAACGTTATATTTTTGAATTTTTTATAACTTTTTTATACAAAAAATGCGTTTTATTGTAAAATATTCTTATGATTTCATTTGACAGTCTGACTTTGAAAGCGTGGATTGAAGAAAATCGCGAATTTTTGACAGGCGCAAGAATCCAGAAAATTCAGCAGCCGACAAGAAAGGATTTTGTTCTTACTCTCCGCTCAAAAGGTGAAAGCAAAAAACTTTATATAAATATTAATCCTCAGTTTCATCACGTTTGTTTTATGAATAAAGAAAACGAGGAAAAACGGCTTATTGAAATTCCGCAAAAACCGCCGATGTTTTGCATGTTATTGAGAAAATATCTTGAAAACGCGCTTATTTCACGTGTAAATCAGCCGCCGTACGAGCGGATTCTGGAGTTTTATATAGAGACTTACAATGAATTGTCGGAAAAAATTTATCTATGTCTTGCAGTTGAATTGATGGGTAAGCATTCAAATGTTGTTTTATACAATGATGATACAAATATAATTTTAGGCTGTGCACACAACGTCGGTGCCGAAAAAAGCAGAGAGCGTGAAATGGCGGGAACTCTTCCCTATATTTATCCGCCAAAGCAGAACAAGTCCGATATTTTGACATATAACGGCGAAATTGATTTTCAAACTCTGGATAAAGATTTTTACTGGTTTTCAAAAACTTTTGCAAATCAGGTAAAAGGCTGTTCGTTTGAACGGTTAAAAAACTTTGTTGAGTTGAAAAATTTGTCGCCTGCAATCAGTAAAGATTTTAAAGAATATACTCTGTTTTCAAAGCTCTTGCCTGATTCTGTTTCCCAAAATTCGGTAAACGAAATGCTTGATAATTATTACACATTTTATCAGGCTCAAGATAGGTTTAAAAATCTTAAATCGCATCTTTTGACACTTGCTTCTTCAAAGTTGAAAAAAGCAGAAGTCTCAATTGATAAAATGAATGAACAGTTAAATGATGTTGAAAATTCAAACAGATACAGACTTTACGGTGATTTGCTTATGGCAAATCTTTACAACCTGAAAGATTTTATTCCGTCTGCTGCGGTATTCAATTACGAGAACAACTCGGATTTAACAATAGAGCTTGACCCGACCAAAACGATAAAGGAAAATGCAAATAAATTTTACAAACTTTATAACAAATCAAAAACAAAAAAGGCAAAGCTCACTGAACTTTTGTCTGACGCGGAAATGTCTGTAAAATATTTAAAAGAGGTTGTTTATACAATTGAAAGCTCTGAGGATATTTTAAATCTTTTTGAGATAAAAGCGGAACTTGAGCCGGAAAACGTTGCAAAAGAAAAAAATAAAAAAGCGGTTTTGCCGGAAGAAATTGAAGTTGGCTGCTGTAAAGTTTTTATCGGGCGAAACAACAGACAGAATGATTATATAGTTTCAAAACTTGCAAAAGATGAAGATTTTTGGTTTCACACAAAAGACTGCCCGGGCTCTCATGTTCTTTTAAAATGTTCGGAGCCGTCAGATGAATTGATATTTGAGTGTGCAAAACTTGCCAAAAAATATTCGTCAGGTTCTAATTCTTCCAAGGTCGGAGTTATTTATACAAAACGAAAATATTTGCGCAAGCCTCCGGGGGCAAATTTGGGTTATGTGACTTACAAGAACGAAAAAGAAATTCTTGTTGATTAAATTATGTATAATATTTATATGAAAAACGAATTGGAAATCTTAAAAAATGCAACAGATAATATTGATGTGAATAAATCTGTTATTGCGCTTGTTGATTGCGATTCTTTTTTTGTTTCCTGCGAGCAGAAAATTAATCCTGAACTTAAAGGGAAAGCTGTTTGTGTTTTGTCAGGTCATGGTGAATGCGTTATTTCACGTTCGCGTGAGGCGAAGCAGCTCGGTATTCCTATGGGAATCCCGACTTTCAAAATGACAAAAGAGATGAAAGAAAAATCGATTTTAATAACAGCGTCTCATGGATTATACGGGGAAATATCAGACGAGGTGATGGCTGTTCTAAAATCCATAAGTCCGAAGGTTGAGGAATATTCAATAGACGAGGCTTTTGTTGATTTGACGGGACTTGAAAGGCTTTATAAACGAAATTATTTTGAACTGGCGCAGATGATACGTCAGGAAGTTTTTGATAAAGTTGATATTCCTGTATCAATCGGGGTAAGCACCTCAAAATCACTTGCAAAACTGGCTTCTGATAAGGCAAAAAATATTAAGGGCGGAGTGTTTGTTGTCGGAAGCGGTAAAATAGAAACTGTTCTTAAAAATACATCAATTGATGAAATCTGGGGCATCGGGCGGAATCTTTCAAAACTTTTAAGACAGAACGGGATTTTAACGGCTTATGAACTTGTTCAAAGAAGTGATGCTTGGCTTGATAAACAAATCGGTATCCGCGGGCTTGAAATGAAACATGAACTGTTGGGTGAAATGGTGTCCCCTGTAGATGATTCATTTAAGATGCCGAAATCAATCCAGAATACAAGTGCATTCGGGCTTTTTACGTCAGATTTGGATTTTATAAAAAACCAAATTAATTATCATATACATAGCGCCTGCAAAAAATTGCGCAAGCTCGATTTGAAATGTTCGGGAATCGGAGTTATGCTGAGGACAAAGGTTGAGTTTAAAGTTTATTTTGAAAAGATAACTATTCCCGAGCCGACATGTTATGAGTGGGAAATTTCGGATATTGCATTTAAACTTCTGGAGAAGATTTATAATCCGAATATTAT
>CALVAS010000038.1 GCA_944325585.1 Candidatus Gastranaerophilales bacterium | reverse complement strand
CGCAGACGTGAGCGAGGAACGCATGGAGCAGAAGGGCATCAGTGAGTCCGCGGGGGGGGAGGGGCAACCCGTAAATCAGCTCCTGATGGGAATTTAAGCCGGTATGGTTCCGGAGGTATTCTGGGCCGGCAGCAAAGTCTGTTGAGGCAGAGCCGAAATTTGATTTTATGCCCATACCTATGGTTTAAGAATCTAAAGAAGTGTACGTGCGCCTTTACCATGGCCGAAGTTCTTATAACACTCGGCATAATCGGAATTGTTGCCGCAATGACACTTCCTGCTCTGCTTAACAATATCAGAAACAAAGATCTGGAAGCCAGATTTAAAACAGCATATTCACTTGTGTCTCAGGCAGTTTTGCGAATGTCCCTTGATGAACCTGAGATTGCCGAGTTTTATTGTGCCAGAACAGCTGACGGTACATTTGGAGATGAATTAAATAGGACATTTATTCCAGCCTTTTCTAAATATTTTCAAGCAGTGACAGTCAATAATAGTCGCAATGATAGTATGTATTTAACACGTATCGGGTATAGCAGAGATTATTTTGAACAACCGTTTAAATCCGAACATTTTAATGATGACGGACACAACAACGGTTATATGATTTTGAAAAACGGGATGATAATTTTTTCAAGCGGATGCTGGTGGGAGGGTGATTCCGGTGCACCTGTGGATTTTATAGTTGATACAAACGGGCACCGCGGTCCAAACAAATTTGGGTATGATGTTTTTTATTTCCAAATTGTAGAGGACAATATTTTGATGCCCTCAAATTCAAAATATACTTACAAAAGTGATGCAACAAGCGACGCGTCCTGCTGTAATTTTGAAGAGGGCGGAACATGCGTTATTCCTAATGACAATGGCGTTGCCTGTACATATTTTGCCTTGATGGACAGATACCCAAACGACGAATCAAAATCCTATTGGAAAAGTCTGCCTTAATCCTTATAAACTTCGGCATAACTCGGGTTGACCGCAAGCCATTTAAACGCTTGCGCGTCAGTTTCCGGAATATCAATTACAAATGTTCCGCCGTATCTGCCTCTGGAAAAAGTTAGATAACCTTCGGATGCAAGATTTTTAAACGCTTTTCTTATTGTGTTCGGACTTAAATCCATTTCTCTTGAAAGTTCCATAATTGACGGAAGTCTGTCGCCAACTGCGTAATTTTCACTGATAAGTTTTTTGATATGGTTTTGAGTCCTTTCATAATAATAAAAAGCAGTTTCCTGCGCTTTTGCAAAAATTGACGTTTCAATTCCCGCGTTGATTGTTTTGTCGTTTGGCATTTTAATAATTGATGTCCCGTAGCGTCCTCGGCGAGGAAGCAAAATTCCGTCTGATGCAAGCACCTTCAGTGCATCATGAATTGTTTTGATACTTACATTCAGTTTTTTTGCAAGTTCTCCGTGAGGAGGCAGTTTGTCTCCGATTTTTAGATTTTCGGTGATATAATTTTTTAAATCCTCTTCAACTTTTCTAACAAGGGTTTCCTGCGCTTCTTTATCGCTGTTAAATGTAAAATCTAATGATTTTACAGTCCAGCCCGCATCATTTGAATTTTTAAATTTATGCTCTAAAATCCCTTCCACACAAAGATTTTCCAGTGCCAGACGCGTTGTGTTCGGTGAACTGTGGATTTTCTGCGCAATGTTACGGGAGGAAGGAAGATTTTGACCGACTTTAAACTTTTCACGTTTTAAATATTTTTTTATCTCTTCAATTGCAATTTCCCGTTTGGATGTGAGTTTTCGGATATCTGAAACGGAATTTCTGTCCTTAACAATAGTTCCGATACACTGTTTTGATTCGACATAACCCGCATCCTCTACAAATCTCAAAGCATTTTGTACTGTACCGATGCTTACGCCGAGCATAAATGCAAAATCAGCTTTGGACGGTAAAAGGTTGTGAACTTTAATTTTACCGGTCTTCAAATCGCTTTTAATCCAATTGATAATCCATTCGGAAATTGCTGCAGCCTTTGATTTGTCAGTATTTTTTAAATCAGGAAGAGCAATTGAAATATCATTTATGCTAATTTGTCTCAGTTTATTTTTTTTCATACACACACCTTCTGCAATTTAATAATATAGTATTTATAAAAAAACATCAAGGCGAAATTTGCCGGAATGTAACAAAAAGTTTATAAAATATAATTTGTAACGAAGTGTAAAAAATACTTAAAAATTTGTGAGGTCAGGTTATAATGTAGCAAAAATTTTAATTTACGGATTTAAATTTATTGTGTAGAAAATTCTAAAGAAAGGTTAAATTTATGCAGGTCAACAGAATAAACAGTGCAAATAACAATTCCAACATTACAGCATCTGTAGCAATTGTCGGTGGTGCCGCAGGCGGTTTAGCAGGCTGGCATTCAAAACCGTTTTTGAAAAAGGGCGAACTGTCAGACACTTTTGTGAACAGTATTTATAACGGCTTAAATAGTAAATTGATAGAACAAGTTCCGGATGAAACGAAAGCTATTCTTAAAAAGACGTTTGATATTGAAAAGAGACTTGATGAAATGAAATCAATATCTGATATTAAATCGTTATTATTAAATCCTTTAAAAGAACTAACAGATGCTATAAAAGAAGAGGATTTTCCATATTTTAAAGCAAGTATCCTGAATGGTTCAAATGATTTTATTGAAGTTTTTAACATAAAATTGAGCGACCGTATGCTTGTAAATATCACAGAGGCCAAAGATAAAAAAGAATTATTTAATGCCTTTTCAATGGCATTAGATGAAGAATATGCTGGCAAGTCTTTGGATGAAATTAAAAATGCTGCAAAAGGCGAATTTGCAAATCTAAAGAAGAGCATGGCAAAAGGTATTTTTGAAATATGCTGGGATGGTGACAAAAAGAAATTTGTACACAATGATGATAACTTCATTTTACCAATGGTTAAAAAAGCTGCAAGAAGTATAAAAGCAAAATATGCAGCAATATATGGTGTCATAGGCGCAGCCGTTTTAGGACTTGGCACTCATTTAGTTGTCAACAATAACAAAAAAGTGGAATAAAAATTTAAAGACTAGACAGCGGAGCGGCACGCCATAAGGCGTGCCGCTCCGTAGCCAAAACGGACGCAAATTTTTGCGTCCGTCATCTCCCAAATCTGATAACCGTATCCTGCCCGAATTTGTTTAACAAATTTTAAAGCTGTTCATATTGAACTGAATGCATTGCATCCTGCGGTTTGTAAAAACCGCTGAGACTTTTAAAGTCCCTGAAAGCAGGCGCTTCCAAACTCTTAAAACTTTCTAAAGTTTGCATTATTCCAGCATAGCTTCCAGAATGTCGGCATTTTTAGCAGCAGAAGTAGATTCACGAATTTTTTGCTTATAAATATAAGTTCTCAACGCTTCACGAATCAATTCACTGCGTGATCTGTTCTCTCCGTCTGCAACCTGATCGATTTTGTTCAAAAATTCTTCAGGCATTGAAATCAATACTCGTGCCATATATTCTCCTTTGCTTTTGCTGTAATAATCGCTTATATTATAATAAACAAATTTGGATATAAAAAAGTGCTATTTTTTATATAATAAATATATGCCAATTTTTGAAACCCTTTAAACATAAAGGTTTGAGAGTATATATTCCTGTTTACAAAACTTAATAAACAGTTTTAAAATATCTTCCGATTTGTCTTTACATGCCGATAAGTTTAAGTTAATATTATGAAAAAGGGGAAAAATGGATACAAATAAATTAAAATATAAACGGATTTTGTTGAAAATCAGCGGTGAAGCACTTTTGGGAGAACAGCAATTCGGTATCGACCAAAAGCCTGTGCAAATGATAGCAAACGAGATAAAAAAAGCAAGAAACGCAGGTGCTGAAATTGCGGTTGTTGTCGGCGGAGGAAATATCTTCCGCGGCATGAAAAACAGTGCAAAACTTGGAATGGATCAAGCATCAGGCGATTATGTCGGTATGCTGGCAACAGTCATGAACGCAATTGCTCTTCAATGCGCGCTGAATCAAATTGATGTTCCATGCCGTGTTCAGAGTGCAATAACGATTAATCAGGTTGCTGAACCTTATATACGCCATCGGGCAATACGCCATCTGGAAAAAGGCAGAGTCGTAATTTTTGCGGCAGGAACAGGAAATCCGTTTTTCACAACCGATACGGCTGCAGCACTTCGGGCATCAGAAATAAATGCTGAAGCCATGTTGATGGCTAAAAACGGTGTTGACGGGGTTTACACGGATGATCCGAAAATAAATCCGGATGCAAAAAAATTAGATAAAATTTCATATGATGACATCATTAAAAACGGCTTAAAAGTCATGGATACCGCAGCCTGTGCATTGTGCAAGCAGAATAATATTCCTATAATAGTATTTGATTTTCTGCTTCAAGACGGTATTGTCAAGGTTTTGAACAATGATGAAATCGGTACGTATATAGGTTTATAAATTAAATTGAAAGAGGTAAATGATGGCAGATTTAGAAGAATTATTTTTATTCGGCGAAGAAAAAATGGAGAAAGCGATTGCGTCATTAAAGCGTGAATTCGGTTCAATCCGTTCAGGCCGCGCAAATCCTATGATTTTGGATAAAGTTTCGGTTGATTATTACGGAGTTCCGACGCCGTTAAGACAAATGTCTCAGGTTACTGTTCAGGACGGTACTACACTTGTTATTTCGCCTTATGACAAATCTATTTTGAAAGAGATAGAAAAAGCGATTATCAAAGCTGAAATCGGTATCACGCCGAACAGTGACGGTATTTGTATAAGATTAACATTCCCGCCGCTTACTGAAGACCGACGTAAAGAAATCGTTAAAGATGTTAAAAAACTCGGTGAAGAAGCTAAAGTTGCAATAAGAAATGTCCGCCGTGATATGACGGATGATTTAAAGAAACTCGAAAAATCAGAAAATCTTCCGGAAGATACAGTCAAAGATAATCAGGATAAAATCCAAAAATTAACGGATAAATACACGGGAATCGTTGACAGTGCCGTTTCGGAAAAAGAAAAAGAGGTTATGACTGTATAATGGATGTTATCGGCGGATTAAATAAAAACGCGACAAGAATGTTAACGGGATTTATTCTCGGAACGATTTCAATGGCTTGTATAATGAAAAGCGGTGTTTTTCTTCTGCTTTTATTGTACGTTTTTGTTTTTTTCGCTTCCCGCGAGTACGTTAAAATCCTTGAACATAAAGGGTTTTATCCGAGTTTAAAAGTTATATGGCTGGCAGAAGCTGTATTCGGCTTAATTGCATATTTTCAGCGATACGATTTGACGGCGCTTGCCTTAAGTGTCTTTTCAATTGTTGCGTTTATGTGGGTGCTTTTCCGCGGACGTCAGCCTTATATAGCAAATGCGGCAACTACGGTTTTAGGTTTTATTTATTGCGGCTGGTTCCCTTTGCATTTGATATTCTTAAGAGAATTGTCTTCTCCCAGATTTCATGACGGATTAGGATTTGTTGTAATGATGTTTACGGCAATTCTTCTGACTGATATCGGATGTTATTACGCAGGACGGCATCTGGGCAAACATAAACTGGCTCCTGTTGTCAGCCCGAATAAAACTATTGAGGGCTCTGTCGGCGGGGCTGTTTGCGCTGTGCTGGGGGCAGTTGCGGTTTCATATTTTATAGATTACGAATGGTATTATGCGGCCTTAATCGGTCTTATCTGTACTGTTTTTGCCCAAATCGGTGATTTATGCGAGTCGTTGATTAAGCGTGATGCAGGCGTCAAAGACAGCGGGGACACACTCCCCGGACACGGCGGATTTTTAGACAGAACTGACAGTTTTATATTTACGATTCCTGTCATGTATTATTTCTGCAAATATTTTGTATTTTCAAACCAGCTTGTTAATGATCTGGTAAATTTAATCAAAGGGCTTTTTTAATGAAGGCGGTAGAGGATATTTTTGATATAAAAATAGATAACAGTGATTTGTTTGTTTGTGCGCTTACCCACCCTTCTTATACGAAAGAAAAAGAACTCGATTACAAATTGTGTTATGAACGTTTGGAATTTTTGGGTGATTCAGTATTGAAACTGGTTATATCAGAGATTCTTTATAAAAAGTTTCCTGATTATCATGAAGGCGAAATGTCAAAAATTCGATCAATTGCAGTTTCTGACCATATTCTATCCGCAATATCAAAGGCTGTCGGACTTTCAAAATTGATTATTGCAGCGGAACACGATACGAAACTTGGAATTAAAAACCTTGAATCAGTGACGGCGTGTGCTTTTGAAGCTATTTTGGGGGCGTATTTTATGGACGGCAAACTCGATTTGCTGCGGGAAAAGTTAAAAACTATGTTTATGCCTTATATTGATGAGATAGACAAAAATGTTGATAAATATAATGCAAAAGCTCTTTTGCAGGAATATACGCAAAGTTTGACCAAAAAAACGCCGGTGTACAGGCTTATCAAAGAAAGCGGGCCTGCGCATAACAGAGTTTTTACGGTTGAGGTCGAGTATAATAACGAGGTTATCGCACAGGCAGACGGAAAGTCTAAAAAAGATGCAGAACAAAAATGTGCATATTTAGCCTGTCAAAAATTGGGAGTTTTGCAATGTCAGAAGTAATTATTTCACCGTCAATTTTATCAAGCGACTTTGCAAATTTGGGGCGTGACATCAGATTAATTGAAAACTGCGGGGCTGATTGGGTTCATATTGATGTAATGGACGGACATTTTGTCCCGAATATTACAATCGGAGTGCCCGTTGTAAAATCTATCAGAAGAGTTACAAAACTTCCTTTTGATGTGCATTTGATGATTGAAAATCCTAAAAAATACATAAAATCATTTGCCGAAGCAGGGGCCGATATTATAACATTTCATTTTGAGGCGGTTGAAAGACGCGAAGTTATTGAAATTGCTGATTATATAAAAAGTTTCGGTATAAAGGCAGGACTTTCTATAAAGCCAAAGACGCCGCCGGAAGAAATTATTGAATATGTAGGATATTTTGATTTGATTCTTGTAATGACTGTTGAACCTGGATTTGGCGGTCAGGAGTTTATGCCGGAATGTGCACAGAAAATCCCTCTAATCAAAAGATTTGCTGATGAAAAATTGATTATACAGGTTGATGGCGGTATAAATGCGCAAACGGCAAGAGTCTGCACCAGATTGGGTGCAAACTCTTTGGTTGCCGGAAGTTATATATATAATGCAGAAAATATTGAGGATGCAATTAAATCTCTACGTTAATCCTCTTCGTTCTTTACGTTTGAGAATTTCGTTCGGATCAGTTGTTATTGATGTATCAGCAAGTGTCGGATCAATTTCAGCCTGTTCCTGATTATTTTGTCTGTCCTGCTCAAATTTATCCGTCGCTTCTTGTCTTGCTTCCGCAACAGGTTTGTTGTCTCTTTGTGCTGTGTCAGTTGCATCTTGTGCAACATCCTGTTGTGTTTGCTGTTCTTCCGGTCGTACTGTCAATGTTCCGAGTGCTCCGGCTTCTCTGCTGACATTGCCCTGCGCTTCATCAACCCTGTCTTCATTTGCAGTGTTTTGACTTGCTGTGTCATTAAATATGGTTCTTCCGCTTTGAGCGTTGCTTATTGCATTGTTTCCGCTGCTGACCGCATAACTTGCAATGGTATCCATTGTGTTGTTACTGAATCTGAAAAGTTCGTTTCCGACATTGATGGCTTGCGTTCCGATAGAAACGGCGGAGTCTGATGTGCTTAAGGCTGTATCAATTCCGTTTGTGGCTGAATATACAGACTGAGAATCAGTTTCAATATTAGCAACGCCGAGATTTGCCAGTTCTCTTATCTGATTTTCAATTTGCAGCGAATCAAGTGCGGCAAAAGGACTTGATGTGTCATTCTGCATACTTTCCTGACGTGCCATAAGGGCTTGAATTTGTGTTAATAAATTGGTGGAATACTCTTCAACATTCGCCGCAGTTTCCTCGGATTGTGCAAGAATGGTCTCCATCTCGCTTTCCAGTGTTGTTACGGAGTTGCTTTGATCATTGCTTTCGTCTCCCAGAGTTTGCGCCTGATCGCTTATTGAAACGCCGTTTTGCTCCATTTCAGCACGTAAGTTTGCTCCGATATCCGTATTTCCTGCGCTTGTCGCTGACATCTGATCTGGATTATTAAGCGACATTTCATATGTAATTTCATCAGCACCCGCCTGATTTTTAGCCATATCTTCAGCCCAGGCAAGCACAGCTTCCGGAACTTCCTGACCTTCATCTTTGTATTCCATTACTTCGTTTGCGGTACAATCATTCCAGTCAATGGACAAGTCTTTAGGTTTGATTCCGGGTACTCCGTTAATTGCATCTACCATAATTTTTCTCCTTATTTTGAGTGTAGAAATACAATATCTTTTATCGGAATTTCTGTTCAAGAACTTTAATTGAAAAAATATGAAAAAACGAAAAGAGTTGAATTTGCAGGGGTTAAGCGCTTTCATAAAACTTAAAAAATATGGAATGTTAAGTTGTGTAACAAAATTTATATAAAATGAATATAAAAAGTCAATATTTTTTTAGTGAAATTTTTTATATAAGTACGAGAGATAAATAAAGAAAAAGAGAGGCTTTAAGAAATGGCAAGGACATTGTTATTTACTAATTCTGTTGCAGAAAAATATAAAGAAACATCAAAAGCGATAAGCGAAGTTAAATTTGAAACAAGACAGGTTATTCGCAAAACACTTGTTGAAATGATGAAACAATCATTCTTTCACGGTGCAAGCAGATACGGAACAAACTTTATTGCATAGCCAAACTCCGATGAAAAATAATCGGTTCGTTGGAAATTAAGAAAAAGGATAGGAAAGCAAATTAAGGACAGGATGGAAGATAATATAAGACCGGTTTTTAAAAATCGGTCTTTTTTATATTTAAATCAATAAGTATTTAAAGATGATATATGCGCAAAAAAAATATTGATGGTGTTTTAAGAGTAGTATGGAAAATAATATTACATTCACCTCAATAATTCGTCCTGTTAAGAAGTCTGTTTTTGATAAAGCAGCTGGACATATTTCTTCTAAAAATTTTGTTGATTACCCGTGGAACTGTTCACAGAGTGTGCGCGGGCAGGAATCTTATACAACCGGAGTTCTGGACTGTACCATGTGCGGAATTACTGACGGACAGGATGTTTTTATGATGCATATTTGTCCGACAAAAGAAGAAAATTCAAATTTCTCAAAAATCAAAGACTTTATGCTGAATAAGATAGATTTCAAAAACAAAGATTTAAGCGCATTTGTAATTGGTGCAAAAGATTACCCTGATGACAAAACAAGTTATCGTCTGTTTGATAATTTTATAAAGTTTCTGAAATCAAAAGGTGTTCCGACAACAAGCATTCGGGGCGGAGATGTTTATGAGCCCGTGGATGTGCTTTACCGGAGTCAAAATGATGAATGGTTAATCGCAAGCCGGTATCTTGACAGGTTTGTTGGAAAAGAGCCGCCGGAAAAAGTTTTAAATCATATATTTCCGGAGATTAAACTTATTGAAGATGACATTATTACTGATTAAAAATAAAGTTGTTTGAAACATACGGCGGCCGCGTTTTATAAAAACGCGGCCGCTGTGTCTTGAATAATTGCAAATTTAAGATAATCCCAGAGCAATTTTATTGTTAGTGGATATCATATTCATTGCAGAATACATACTTGCCTGAGAATTTTGCAAACTGTTGTACCTGTCATCCAAACTGGTCAATTGGGATAAATAAGTTGACAGCTGCGAAAGTACAGCCGGATTGTTTTCTGCATTTTCAAGCATAACTTCAAGCTCGTTTCCGATATCAGCCAGAATTTCACTGACATCAGCATCACTAGAAACTGATACACCTACAGCAGAAGCAAGAGCCTTGGCCTCTGATAAAAGTTCACTTTCTGATGAATTACCCTGTTGATTGTTTTGATTTTGCGCATTTTGTTCGGCTTCAGCCGCTGCGATTTTGTTTTGCGCCTCTGCTTCAGTCATCCCGTCTGTTACTGTGATGCCCAAGGCTTCCAGTTTGGCTTTAGTGTCACTGCTCAGAGTGGATTTTTTTGTTATCGCTTCTGAAGCTGCTGAACTGCCTGCACTCACTGAGGAAATAGAAGTGGTCATACAAATTCCATCCTTTCTTTTGTTTTTTATATACTCTCTTCGACAAAAAAGATACGTTTAAGATGACGACATTCTTTTGGAGAACTTTAACAATTTTCCGGAAATGTGAAGAAATTTTTACGTTTTTTTTAAGTTGACTTTTTGAAAAAAATATTATTAACTAAAGTAAAATACAGAGAAGAGAGTTTATAAGAAGATAAAATGGAGCTTATTATGACTAAAACAAAGAGCTTTATAAACGGTTTTACGTTTCAAATGGAAATTACATCCAGAATTTTTTATAATTTGACGCGGGAAATGTTTAAGGAAGACACAAAAAACAAGATTACACTGGACGAATATATTATTCTGGAGGCGTTTGTCCTTTATCCGCATTTGAACAAAGATACTCTTGCAATAGTTCTGGTTCGGGATAAAAAATATATTGAGAGAATGTTAAGCGGATTATTAAAGAAAAAGTTGATAAAAGAAGTTAAAAGCCCAAATTCTCAAATAAAAGTGCAATATTATGAGCTGACTGCTGCCGGTGAAAAATTGTATTCAGATAATGTTCCTAAAAATGACAAATTAATAGCAATTCTTGCAAAATTTATTTCAGAAAATGAACTTCTGACTTTTACAAAGACATTGCTAAAGGTCAGAAATATTTTAATTTCTCTGGGGTATGCGTAAAAACGGTCAGAAATGACTTATCTAAAACCAAATTATGACAAAATGTATTCCTGCAGTTCGACATGCTTTACAAAGTCTTTCAATATGGGTATAATATTTCTAATGAAAGGGTTGGCTCATATGAAAAAAAATGTTTTGGGTTTTGCAGTCATTGGATTAAGCGTATTTTGCGGATTAATGTTTTATGATGGGGTTTCTGCCGCACAGACTTCCTCGACTTCAACTGCAGGAAGTTCAAAAAGTACCGTAACAAAGAAACAGCTGGATACACTTGCAATGTCAGCTTTGAAAGAAGCAGAAAAACGGAATAATAAAGGTATGCGCTCATATATTTATCAAATGATGGAAAAAGGTGTTACCGCTATAACAACACCTCAGGTTGTTGCTAAAAGAACTCCGCAATGCCCGCCTATAAAAATGGATTTGAACGGACGTAAACTTAGTGGCAGCGTTTGTGCCCGTATGAGTTATGAATACAATAACAAAGAATACTGGGTTGGTTATTGTAAATAGCCAGAAAAACTCTTTTCTATAAAAAGTTAAAATAAATTTATTCTCTCTTTTATGAGTAAGATTTACAGTATTAAAGTGTTTTGCACTGCCATAAAAAAAGTGTTAAAATAATCTTATTGTAAAGGAGAGAAAATGAATAAAATTGGTAAAAACTTTTGTAATGTAATAAATTTTGGGTTCGTTAATCTATTTACAGGGCAAATATTTTCACACTTTGCGGATGCAATCGTGCAGTTTATACTTGCAGTATTGCTTTTGCAAATTTCTGCGAATACAGGAAAATCAATTGCTCTAGTGTTTTTTGTGTTTCTGCTGCCGCAGTTTTTAATCAGTACTTTTGCGGGCGCCATTTGCGACAGAGTTTCAAGAAAAGCTGTTTTATCAATCAGTTGTATCTTCAGGGCTTTGACTGTTTGTGTTCTTATATTTTTTCTTCCGCAACTATCAGCGGGATTAATTTACACATTTGCATTTATTCTGGGAATCGGTGCTGCATTCTTTTATCCTGCAAAAATGTCTGCTGTGACAAATGTTGTAAAAAGGAATCAGTTTAAATTTGCAAATGCTCTTACTTCTTCAGTTGGTGCGGTTGCGCTCCTGTTCGGCGCCTTAGCAGCAAATCATCTTATAAATTTAAGTATTGCAAAAGCATTATATATTGTTACAGCAATGTATTTTATCGGAGCGGTTTCAACTTCAATAATAAAGTTCTTAATCCCGCAAAACTACTTTACAGGAACACAGAAATCAAATGATATGTGCATAGCATTCGATTATTTGAAAAAACATAAAAAAGCTCTCTATCTTGTCGGGTTGTCTGTTTGTCTGCAATTTATTGTTGCTGCGTTTTCAAATAGTTTAAATGCACTAATTACGGAGCATTACGGATTAAGCTATCCAGAGTTGAACTATTTGAGAACCATTCTCGGTATTGGAATAATTGCCGGTATGGGAACCGCAATTTATTTTGCAAGAATTATGAGAATTCCTCACCTGTTCGCAAGCAGTTTTATTATTTTATGTGCAGCTTTAATTACGGCTCCTCTATGCAAAAGCGTTGACACTGCCTGGTTATGGCTTATTCCAATCGGAATGGCTGACGCTGTTGTTCTTGTAATGCTTGATACTATTTTGCAAAAGGTAACACCGGATAAAATGCGCGGAAAAATATTCGGACTTATGCTGACATTTAATACGCTGAGTTTCTTAATAGGCACAGCTATTATCGCTCATATTGCCGGTTTTATTAATCCTTTAAACATCTTTAAAGGAATAGCTGTAATATCATTCATTCTGGCGGCTCTTATCCTTATCCTTGACAAATCATTCAGATATTTTCTGCTTAAAGCTACTCTTGGACATATATTCCTGCTGTTGTTCCGCTATAAAGTCGAAGGCATTGAAAATATTCCGCGTAAAGGCAAAGTAATCCTTGCAGGAAACCATACCGGCCATCTTGATCCTTTTATCGTTCAAATGGCTACTCACAGACAACTCTGGTTTGTCACCGGACCGGCTGCATTCAAAGTTCCGATTGTCAAACATTTTCTGAAATATTTTAATGTACTGCCCCTCAAATTTGGTAAAGGTCTTGAGGCAATTGACGCGGCAAAAACAAAATTAAATGCAGGTGAAGCCGTTATAATCTTTCCGGAAGGCAAATTTACACCTGACGGAGAATTATGTAAATTCAACCGAGGTGTTGGATTAATGGCAAAAGGCACAAATACCCCGATAATACCTTTTGCTATAAAAGGCGGCTTTGAAACGTGGGGACAGACACGCAAATTGCCCAAACTTTTTAATACAATCGTAATCCAGTTCGGACAACCGATTACGGACTTTGACCGAGATGAAAAAGAGATAGCTCATGAATTACAGGCATGTGTAAATTTCATGAAAAAATCTCTTGAACGCCGCGCTTTTTACAATATTAACCATAAACTCCATTCAAACTTTCTTGATTTAATGCAGGAAAAAAGTGATATTTATGGTCAGGTAAATGCTCTTTCTCTAAAAACCAAAAACGGATATGAAGAATTGAGTTATATTGAACTGTCACGCAGAGCAAAAAAATTCGCCAATTATTTAATTGAAACTGCCGGACTCCAACGCGGTGAAAGAGTCGCGATAATTTGCGAATCCAGACCGGAATTTGCTGTAGGAATTTTTGCATCAATCCAAACAGGTGCAATAACGGTTCCGCTGGATGTCAAACTTACGGTGCCCGAGCATACGCATATTTTGAATGACTGCAATCCGCGAATTTTGCTTTGTTCAAGTCATTATTTGGAGCATGCAATTGAAGTTAAAAATAATGTTAAGTCAATCGAACAGATTTTTGTTCTGGATGATGAGGATCGGAATCATCCGGAAATCCCTTCAGTGTCAGCATTGAATGCAGATATTGAAAAAGATCTGGGCAGACCGCGTTCACTTGATGAGACTGCGTTAATTGTTTACACTTCCGGTACAACAGGCAACCCTAAAGGTGTAATGATTAGTTTTGGCAATATATATTCTCAATTAAGAGATTTTGAAGCAATGTTCAAACTTACACATGATCATACACTTTTATCTATTTTACCGCTTAATCATTTGTTGGAACTTGATTGCGGATTTTTCGGCATGCTTTACATGGGCGCGAAAATTGTTTATATCAAAACACTTAACCCGAAAGAACTTACAACTGTTATGAAAGAAAAGGGAATTACAAATATGATTGTAGTTCCGCTTGTGGCTAAAATGCTTAAAAACAGTATTGATAAACAAATTAAAAAGCAGTCTGCAAGCACGCAAAAGATTTTCAAATGTTTATACGGAATTTCTAAATTTATGCCGCGCGGTGTTCGTCGGTTGATGTTCAAGTCAGTAATTGACGGTTTTGGCGGAAGATTGGAATGTTTCATATGCGGCGGGGCACCTTTGGAAGACAGTGTTGCCGAATTTTTTGAACGAATCGGTGTTCCTGTATTTCAAGGTTACGGCTTAACAGAAACTTCTCCTACAATTTCGACAAACAGATACGGACATTCAAAAATCGGAACAGTCGGGCAGCCGCTGCCTTCTGTTCAGGTAAAAATAGCTGACAACGGTGAAATCCTTGCGACAGGTCCAAATGTTATGCAGGGTTACTACAACAAACCGGAAATGACGTCCGAAGTAATTGATGAAAACGGTTGGTTTCACACAGGTGATATCGGTGAAATTGACAAAGACGGCTTTATTAAAATTACGGGCAGAATTAAGAATATGATAGTTCTGGGCGGCGGCAAAAAAATCTTTCCTGAAGAAGTGGAAGCTGTATTGGAAACTTCTGAGCTTATTAAAGAAGTATGTGTAATGTCTCTGGTAATCAAATCAGGCAATAAAGCAGGAACAGAAGAAGTCGGAGCTATTATAACACCTTCAGATGAACTATTAAGCAAAACAGATGAAGAAATTCATCAAATATTAGAGCAAGAGGTGAAAAAACTTTCAGAGGCAAATCTGGCTCCGTATAAAGCACCGACGGTTGTTGTTCTTCATCGTGACGAACTTCCGAAAACATCTACCAGAAAAGTCAAACGTAAAGAGTTAAAAGATTGGTATGAAATGCTAAAAGTTTAATCTTATAAATTTTCTTTCTTTTTATGAGTAAGATATAAATTCTCTACAATGGATTTTACCTTTGATGTAAATTCTTTTGTAGAAGTATTGTCATAATAAATGGGATCAGCAATATAAATATCTGATATAAACGGAACTAAAATCGCATCAATTTTAGGAAGAATTTTATCTGGGCCGTTAATGTATAAAGGAATTACCGGAACATTTGGATTCATTTTTGCAATATGGGCAATTCCTGTTTTAAATTCTTTTATTTGATTATCTTCTCCACGTGTGCCTTCAGGATAGATTATTATTATTTCATTATTCTTTAATGCTGAATTTATATCAGCAAAAACTTCCTCTTTAGATTGCCGTGTTATATGCCTGCTTATCGGGATAATTCCTATGAGGGTTTTGAATATAAAAGATTTGAATTTCGTATTGCAAAAATAATCTGCCGCTGCGACGGGATGAATTTTTAAAATAGTCAATGTGGGAAATAAACTCATAATGAGAAGAGTATCTATATGACTGTTATGATTTGCAACAATTATGGCAGGCCCCTTATTCTGCAAAAGTTTTTCCAAATTGCGTGCATTTATTCCAAGAACGAAAAAAATAAAAGGCTTAACTAACAATAGAAAGAATAAAAATTTTACTATATTATCAAAATGTTTTTTATCCATAGCTTAATCCAGTATTCCGATGTTATAATAATAAGCCACATAATGGAAAAATAAGGGAACGGTAAATATCATACTGTCTAATCTGTCAAGAATGCCGCCATGTCCAGGCAGTAATGCTCCGGTATCTTTAACCCCTATATCTCTTTTTATTGCAGACATTGTAATATCTCCGAAAAATCCTGCAATTGCAAGAATTCCACCTAAAATAAATGCTTGCCCGAACGAAAACGGCGTTAAAAATTTAGCCAGCAATCCGGCTATAAGAGCTGTGGAAAAAACACCGCCCAAAAATCCTTCTACAGTTTTGTTAGGGCTGACTTTCGGCGTAATTTTGTGTCTGCCAAGGGTTTTGCCGAACAGATACTGCATAAAATCATTTGAAATTGTTAATATCAATATGTATAAAAGAAATCCCAGTGTTCCGCCTGTTGGATTGATAGATTCCGGAATTGAAAAATAAACCGCAAAATAACCTATTGCATATACGCAGGTCATTAATGCCCAGTGTATTGTCCCGCAAGATTTTAAAAATCCGTCAGTATCGCCAATCATAACCATTCTTAAAGGAATAAGAATAAATAAATACAAAGGTATAAATAAATAAAACATTGCAATCCAGCCGGTATAAATAAAATAAAATTGGATTGGGATTGACAGATATGCCCATAAAAGAACCCGCCTGTCAGAACGTCTTGTCGGTATCATTGAAAAAAATTCTTTTAATGCAAGATAGCTTATAAGCATTATAAATATTATTGCGGCAAGTTTATTAAACATAAATGCCGCAGTAAATAAAATGACAATTATCCAGAATGATTTCATTCTTGTTTTGAAATTTTCAACATTCTTTTTCATAAAGCCAAGAATATATGCAGCTATCGTAATAAGTGCCAAAACCAGATATAAAAGTAAAATACAGAATTTTACATTATATGTTAAAGTAATTGTATTCATGATACCTCTTTTTCATACTGTTTTTTACAAGATTAAACTTTTTTAGCTAAAATTACAGGATAATGTCCTGCATCATCAGATCTCATAACAATAACCGAAAAACCAATTTCTTTTAAAATAGAATTGATTACATCCATATCCCAGGTTACCATTTTTAGCTGATGGTTATTAAAATCTTTGAAAATTTTATTTGTTAAACTTAATGCAACATGACCTGCCTGCACAGAAAAAACAAAATATCCTCCTTTGGCTAAAGCATTATATATCAGCTGCATAGATTTCTTTACGGTTTCTCTGTCATCAAACCAGTCATAAAATCCTGACGCAACAAATATATCGGGCTGTTTGTCAAATTGAAAATCTTCTTCTTTAAGCGCATCTGCAACTTTGTAATCTACATCTACATTATTTGCAAGCGCTTTGTCTTTAGCCTCACGAAGCCATCTTATATCAATATCTCTTAGTTCCGCACTTACCGGTTTCCCTTTAAACTTTGTAAGAATATCAATTATATATCTGGCAGGGCCTGATGCTATATCGCAAATTCTTGCACTATCTTTGGTTTCCAAAGTTAAATTTACAGCTTCTTCTATATTTTTTACAAGATTATTCTTTCTGTTTCTGACATCCTGCCAGCCCGGATGATTCAAATAAATCTTATCTATTATTTTGCCGATAAAAAATTCTCCGCCGGGTTCATTTTTGTATATATAATCAAGCATCTTTCCTGAGGTAAAGCCTTCTTTTGATGCCAGCTTAATCCCGTTACTCAATTGCCCCAAAGTATCTACTACAACTTTAAGTATAGATATTTGTACATTTTCTATAAAATTTTTCATTACTTTAACCTTTCATATGTTGTTGTTGCAAATAAATATGCATCCAGCAAATC
>CALVAS010000037.1 GCA_944325585.1 Candidatus Gastranaerophilales bacterium | reverse complement strand
CTTCCAAAATTCTGATGGCTTCAGTTTTGTCGTCAAGTGATAACAATTCGTTAATCGTGCTCATTGCAACACCTGTTGACATGTCATTGATGCCTTTTCCTTTGTTAGTTATAACAACTTTCAAAGATTCCGGCATATTTTTTTGGACTAGTGCTTTTGCTGTCATTTCTCTAATTTCGTCGACTTTAGAGTTTGTTCCGATATCTTCTAACACATTTACAGACTCAGGGTTTTGATGCATAGCCAACCCATCAATAATATTTTTTACGTTTTTAATAACTTTTTTATCTACCATTAATCAACCCTCCGTTATGAAGCCAAAGATGCTTCCCAAGCTTGTACATTATCCATTAACAATTGACGCGGAACAGATAAATCTTCCATTTTAGCGATTTGTTTTGCTGAAATTCCGGGCTCAAACATTGAGTGGAATGCATCGCTTACTTTTCCGCTTGCTTTTGAAATTGCTTCTTTTGCAGGTTCAAAAGTGATTTCTGTGTTGTTCAATTTATTCCAGTAATTTACAACATTGTCTTTAATTCTGTTTGCGAAAGCAACAACAGACTCGATTCCTGCTTGAATTTTGCTTCCGAAATCAGAAATTGAACCAACAAGAGCACTTGCTTTCAATTTTCCGGTAAAGCTGATTCCATTGTTTTGCTTTTCGTTTGACTTGCTGTTTTCGCTAACGAAAACGTCTGCTGTCAATACATTTCCTTTGAATGAAGTCTGCGCGAACGGATTTGAAGATCTTGCAACTGATTTTTCATGTTTTGTAGGATTAAAAATACGTTCACGGATGCTTGAGATAGATAATAAATCTGCCATATGTAGTAATCCTTTCTTTTAGTAAACTTTTCTACATTATTAGAATACCATAGCATTTTAGAATGTTATCAACCTTTTGGAGTATTGTTGCGCCAAAATTATATACAAAAGTTGGAGGATTTTTTATGAGTCATAAAAAATATTTATGATATTATACAGATATGGGATATTTAAATAAACTTGTTGACCTGATAGGAGTACTCCGCTCGGAGAACGGATGTCCGTGGGACAGAGAGCAGACTCATGCAACTTTAAGACCCAATATGCTTGAAGAGGCATACGAAGCCGTTGACGCGATTAACGACGGGGACATGAAGCATTTAAAAGAAGAATTGGGGGATGTACTTTTACAGGTAATTCTGCATTCACAAATAGCTAAAGAAGAAGGCGCATTTGATATTGAAGATGTTGCCAAAGGTCTTCATGACAAAATAATACACCGTCATCCGCATGTTTTCGGTGATGTAAAAGTTAATTCGCCGGAAGAAGCGCTTCTCTGCTGGGATAAAATCAAAAAAGAAGAAAAAAGCCACAGAAAATCCGCAATGGATGGGGTCTCAAAATCACAATCAGCTTTAATGAGCGCACAAAAAATAAGTAAAAAAGCCGTAAAATGCGGTTTTGAATGGCCTGATGAAGCATCTCTTTATGAGTGCATTGAAAGCGAATTTAAGGAGTTTAAAGAAGCGTCGAAAGAAGGCAGCAAGGCACATATGGAAGAAGAGATGGGAGACATTCTTTTTGCTGTTGTGAACCTTGCAAGATGGAACAAAATTGATGCAGAACAGGCGCTTATAAAAGCAAATCAAAAATTTATGACACGATTCCGCAAAATGGAGGAACTGGCTCAAAAACCGCTTGAGG
Organism: Candidatus Gastranaerophilales bacterium; assembly: GCA_944325585.1. Classification (GTDB taxonomy): domain Bacteria; phylum Cyanobacteriota; class Vampirovibrionia; order Gastranaerophilales; family Gastranaerophilaceae; genus Scatenecus. The sequence continues at coordinate 16,025 of CALVAS010000037.1, read as the reverse complement.
AATATTCATTTGAGGAGTTTGACGCCCTCTGGAAACGTGCCAAAACAGAAACAGCAAACCAAAACACCAATTGTTAAATATTGTAAACAGCATACATTTAAAAAAGGCAATTATCCGCCCCGAAAATTTTTTATATAAATATACAGGAAAGAGGTTTTAAATTATGAAAGAACAAGAATTAAACACATTGATGTCCGTAGTTTCAGATCCGATTAAGAATGTTTATAAAATCGAATCAAGAAAAGATTTAGAAGAAATTCAAAGAATTATCAGAATTTTTAATATTGCAGAGGAACAACACAACAAACACACAATGTTGTCCATCAAAAATCTTGCAACTTTCAAACTTGTATTAAGCAATAACTAATTTAGAAGATAACTTTTTCTTGTATAATTAATGCGCCGCGTTTCACGCGGCGCATTTTGTATTTTAATCTCCGTAAAAATAATCCATATTGTCATACCGCAAAATCCAGGCACCGCAAGTAAACCCACTTGTATTTTTATTTGGATCATCGTCTGCAAGAGGATTTTTTGAACAATATTGTTTAATATATTCATCTTTTGAATTATACCCGTTAGGGTATAATCCTTTTTGGGTCATAATAAACTGAAAGTGATCTTTACCTAAATAGTTGATATAATCTTTACCTTTTGAATTTGTAATAACTCCATAAATATAGCCGCAATTATTAGAAATATGGCGTACAACTTCATTTCCGTCTTCATCCGTGGAAACTGAATCAAATTCACAGCCATTATACGGGTTATTCAAAACCATCAATGAAAAACCACCGTTAAGACGTATTTTGGGATACTCTGCAGATTGACTGAGTCGTCCATAACGCACGACTCCTGTTAAAGAACTAAATTGTCCTTCTGATACACAACCTTTTTTATTATAGCATCTTTCGACAACATTTAAATAAGGCTCAAGAATTTTTAATACATCTGTTTTGTCATTCAAAACCCAATGTTCAGGACTGCCATTGTCTGCAATCGCCATATAATATGCGTTCGCAAGAGTCGAATACATCTTTTTATATTTAGAAATTATTGCTCGTTCTTCCCATTTTTTCACAAGATTAGGAATTGTCATAGCCGCAATAATTCCGATTATTCCTAATGTTATCAGGACTTCGGCAAGAGTAAAACCGAATAAAATCCACTCAGAAGCATCATTTTCGGGGGCCCCCCCCCCCCCTTTTTCCAAGTATAGTCTTCATTTTCAGCTCCTTATATTTATAATTACATACTTTATTTTATCACAAATTTCAGACGTTTTCAAATTAAATCAATGCGTAAAGCTCTGTTCCAAACATTATAAGCCCTATTGCAATTGCAATAAATGTTGCAAACATTACAGCGCCTGCGGATATATCCTTCGCCATACCCACAAGACGAGAATATTTGTTATGAAACATTGCATCAAGTGTAAATTCGATGGCTGAATTCAGCATTTCCGCAACAACAACAAGCCCGATTGCCAGAAGCAGAATACAAAGTTTTGCAATACTCAAATCCAGCACCAGACCCAAAACAATTACGAATATCGCAACAAAAAAATGCACTCTTATATTATTTTCGCTTTTTAATACTATTCTTATTCCTTTGCCGGCATTCTTAAAGGTGTTGTTAAACCCCTGAGCCTTGAATTTACTCATACTTAATCCCTATACTTTGCAATGCTTCATTCTGCAATGCGACAATAAAATTATAATCGGATTCTGTCTGATGGTCAAATCCCAACAAATGCAAAATTCCATGACTAATTAAAAAAGCCAGTTCATCTTCTGCAGTTTTACCCTTTTTGACAGCCTCTTCTCTGACTTTATCCAGTGCAATCATGACTTCCCCCAAATTAATTTCACCGTCAAATATAAATTTTTCATCACTGTCCGCAAATATCGCAAATGTAATAATATCGGCGGGATAATCCTTATTTCTGTATTCTCGGTTAATTTCATGAGTTTTTACACTGTCGCAGTAAAGAAAATCAAAAGAAACCGCGCTGTAATCATGCCCGTAAAGTGCGGATTTTTCATAAACCTCCGGCTTTGCAAGATAATATTTCAAAAGTTTTTTTGCTATATTTATGAACTTTTTTTCATCAATTTCCCAATCCGGAAATATGTTTTCGCTAAAAATAAGGTATTTAGTTGCCATCTATATTCTTTTTATCCTCATCAGTGTGATTTTCCTCAAGCTGGGAAATCTTCTTTTCCAAATCTTCATCAAGCATTTTGGCGGGCATTTTTATTTTATTTTTACCGAATTCTTCCGCAATGTTTTCCTGATACTTAATCCTGTTATGCTGCATGCCTCTTAAAATTCTGCTGAAGGTGGCGGCAATAACTTTTATGTCATGTAAAGTCAGCGGACTGTCGGCAAGCTGTGTATCATTAAGCCTTTCAACAATTATTTTATCAATTATGTTGTCAATTTCCTCCGGTGTCGGATTTTTAAGAGAACGAACCGCAGATTCTACAGCATCCGCTATCATCAAAATTGCTGTTTCTTTCATATTAGGTTTCGGGCCAGTATAGCGGAATTGTTCCTCTTTAACGTTTTCAAGCCCTTCTTCCTGAACTGCCTGATTGTAGAAATATTTTGCCAGACCTTCCCCGTGGTGCTGCAAAATAAAGTTGTTTATGATTGACGGAAGATGATATTCTTTGGCCAGTTCAACCCCGTCTTTCGGGTGTGCGGTAATAACCATTTTACTCAATCTCGGATTCAATTTGGTATGCGGATTTTCTATTCCGAAGTAAGATTGGTTTTCAACGAAAAATAACGGTCTCTTCAACTTTCCGATATCATGATAAAATGCACCGACACGCGCAAGAATAGGATTTGCACCGATTGCCTCAGCTGCCGCCTCGCAAAGATTTGACACCATAAGACTGTGGTGATAAGTTCCGGGTGCCTCGATTTGAAGCCGTTTCAAAAGCGGCTGGTTGTGATCCGCAAGCTCTGCCAGCCCGTAAGGCGTGATTATCTGGAATGTACTCTCAAACAAAGGCAGAGTTCCAAGTGCAATCATAGAGCTGATTATTCCGTTCAGCAAGATAAATGCGCTGTTTTTCATAATTAAAAGGTTACTTACATCAATCAGGCACTTTTCAAGCATGTAGATGCTGAAAACTATTATAAGCCCCGAAAGAGAAATTGCAAAACCAGCTTTTATAAGATCAAACCTTCTTGAATAGCGGATTCTGGAAATCGTAACCATGGCAACAAGGCTTAACAGTAAAAATGTAATTAAAAACTGTGTATCATATTGTACTCCGACGGTCAAAACAGCAAGAAGCACGGTTATTGCAACAAGTGCAATTCTTGAGTTTGTAAAAATCGCAAGGATAAATATGTAAGCCGGAATCGGCAGAACATACGGCGAAAATCCCGTTGGCAAGACAACAGCCGTCATTGCAAGCATGAACGACAGAACTGCCGTTATTGTAAGATACCGCGGTTCCATAAAACTTTTTTCAAAATAGCGCATGTAACTTAAAAATATCAAAGTGCTTATAAAAACAAGTACATAAATCGCAAGCAATCCCTGCCAGTTGAGTTCATAAACATTATACCCCGCCTGCCTTAAAGCATCACGTTTTAAACGCGTAACAGGCTCACCTTCAAATACAATTTTTTCGCCTTTATGAATTGTTATCTCATAAGGTTTAACAGAATTTTCAGCGTTTTTACGCGCAATTTCAGTTGCAAACTCGTCAACTACAAGATTCGGCACAATTACCTGCTCCAGCAAACCTTTAATAACGGATACCTGACGCTTTGAAACATTTGTAACCATGTTATTCGCAACAATTGTATCAATATTATTTTTTTCGTAATCTTTTTCCGTAATTCCTTCTCTCAAAACATTTGCAAGAGTGAGGTTTGCCTTGTCAAAAACTTCATGAAGAACTGAATCCTCAGATTTTAAAAGAAATTCTATTATAAAATCCTTGCTGTCTTTATTTGAAATATCAAAAAGCAGAGAGAGTTCTTCTTTTTTTACACTCTCTTCAACGTCTTTCTTTCTTATCTGCATGATTGAATTTTGCAGCATTTCAAGGTTGTTTTTTATAAAATCGTCTTCGGCCGGAGTCAAAACGTAATCGACTTTTTGTGCAACTTCTTTTTTATGCTGCTCTGTCCGTTTAACATCAATTACGGTAAGAGTTTTCTGCGCAATAACGTCTTTTTTGCTTATTCCGTTTTCAATAATGCTTTGGAAAAAGAAATTCTGTGACGAAATAATCGCCGTCATTATTAGTGTAAACCCTAAAAATGCCAGAACCTTTACAGTCTGTGTTGCAGTAAAAAATTCCTTTATTTTTATCCATAATCCTCTATTATTCATATACAAAAATCCCTCTTATATTTTAAATTATTTATATATTTTATAACTTCCCAATTATTTTTCAAGCCTTAAAACTGACTGCAAAAAAATTACTTTTATTATATAATTAAGTTGTTAAAAAGACAATTTTTAACGGCACATTGTAAATTAATGTATTGAGAGTTGATTTTGCATCCGACGGGTATAAATTTTGTATTTTTCTTACGGTGAGGAATCGCTGGAAACCGCTCTGATTCGTGTTTTCAGATTTATAAAAAAGTGCTTAATAAAACTTAATAAATACATAAAAAATAGCAATTTTTATTATGTTTAAACCTATATATATATAGAAGGTTTCATTGTTTGGTGAAGTGATGAAAGTAGAAAGTGTAAAACAAAGAATTAACAATCAAGCGGTACAGCAGCTGTATCAGCAGTACAAGCCTAATTTTACAGCCAGAGTGCAAATACCGGAAAGAGCTGTTGATATCAACTTGAAAAACGAAATTAAGGCATTCATGCCTCCTTCAATTAAGGGGATGAAAAAATTCAGCGATAACATGGGAGAGGTGCAAAATATTATTATAAACGCATTGGGGACAGGTTTAGTTGCCCCTATTTTTATTAAATGGAACCCTCTTTCAAAAACAGATGAAGATACGAGAACTTATTCGGCATGGCGGCAGCCGGTTTCAGCAGTCATTGCAGTTTTAACACAGGTCGGCGCAACTATTCCTTTCAACAGAATGGTTGACAGACTTGCAAACAACGGTTATTACGACGAAAAATATAACAAAACATTATTTCAGGATAAATCCTACATTGAAAAAATAACAAAACGTTTATACCCGTTTGCATCTAAGGAACAAATTGCCAATATGGTTCAGGCTAAAATGAAGGAACAGCAGACAAACCTGATAAATATGATAAAAAGAGACAACATTGTGATGAGCAGAGACAATGGTGAAACTTTTAAAATGTCAGAAGACGGGTACAAAAATTTACTTAACGAGGTGCTGGACGAACATTTAGAGTCTGCAAACAAAGAAGTTACCAAATGTCTTGAAACAACGATTCCTAAAAAGACAAAACGGGCTGAATATTACAGAACAAACAAGGATGAAGCATTAAAAATATTTAATGACTTAAACAAACTGGTTGATGAAACACCAAATCCCAAAGGAATAAAAAAACACGTTAAAGATCTGAAAAAGCAATACAAGAACTCTGATCCTGAATTGCAGGCAATATTCGACGACATTCTTGACAGACGCGGTAATAATCCGGAAGATTTGAGAATTGCAGTGAAGGCCAAATTAACAGGCATTTTAAGAGACATAGATTTTTATACAACAAAGAATAATTTTAGTACCAAAGAAGAACTTGCCAAATTTGTGAAAAATTATGAAAATGAAAATAGATTGGCTCCGCTTGAGGATGAAATCAAAGTCCTTAATGAGATGAAAAAAATGGTTAAAAGCCATGCTCCAATGACAAGCATTGAAAATTATATTGAGAATGAAGTTAAGAAGAATCCTGATCACAGATTATCAAAATTCAAATTTTCAAAAGAGATTGCGGAACATTTGCAAGAACAGATTAAAAACAATATAAAAGCACATAAACAACTTACAGGTCTCAGAGTTTCATTACTAATACTTCCTTTGAGCTGCTGGGTATTGAACTGGACTTATCCGAGATTTATGGATGCTCTGTTCCCCAACCTGTCCAACAAAAAACATCCTAAAGAAATAAAAGAACTGGTAAATAAAGCTAACCATCAAACGGAGGTGAAATCATGAGCATTATATCACCTGTCGGAAACAGAATAAAATCAATTAACAGATGGTTTTCAAGATTACCGTATGTACAGAATGAAGTATGCAACAGATTTCAGGATCCCAAAAAGAATTCAGCCTGGATTGCAGGTTTAGGTGTTACTTCAATTGTACTGAAAGACGGCTTGGGCTGTTATTTATACGTTAATCAAAGTTTAAACAATAAAGATATCCCTGAAGATAAAAGAAAATTCGTTGCGGCATTAGACCTTGCAAACGGCGGTATAATGATACTGTTTCAGGTGTTGATGACACTTACGATTTCTAAAAAAGTTTTTCAGGAAAAAATGTTTAACAAATTATTCGGCAAGAAATTTAATCGTCAAGCATCCAAAAGTATGCAGGCAATTATGGAAACAAAAGACAATCTTCAAGGCAAAGTCAAAGGAAATCAGGAATTTCACAAAGCCTTTGAAGATTACAAAGATTCTGCCATAGCAGCATTAGGTACAGTAACAACACTTCTGGCCGCAACAACCGTCGGAAAACGGATTTTAACACCGTTTATAGCAACTCCGCTTGCGGATAAGACAAAAGAGTGGATGTGCAGAAACGACAAACCTGCAAAAGTTCATAAAGATACACGAAACACTTATGACACTCAAATTCCCGCAGGTGAAAAGTGCCAAAAACCAAATGAACAGCATCAGTTAAATATCGTCAAATAATAACTTTTATATAAGTTTATTTACCGGAGTTTTCGGTTTTTGTCCGTTGAATATTGCAACAATTTGTTCTGCCATATCTTTCGCTACTTTTGTTTGAGCTTCAACAGTGCTTGCGCCGAGATGCGGAACCATAATTATTGAATTTGAACACTGATAAAGCGGACAATCTTTAATTTCAGGTTCTTCGACGAAAACATCAAGTGCAGCTCCTGAAATATGCCCGCTTTGAACAGCTTCTTTCAAAGCCACTTCGTTAACAATTCCGCCGCGCGCACAGTTAATTATTTTTGCTCCTTTTTTAATTTTATAAATATTATCTTTATTTATAAGATTCAGAGTATTTTTATTTTTGGGAACATGAACCGTTATATAATCAGAATCCGCCAGAATCTCATCAAAATTTTCGTATTTTTTATACCCTGAATTTTTTATTTTATCTGAATCCGCATAAGGATCAAAAACCAATATATCCATTCCGAGAACCTTTGCGATTTCAGCGACTCTTGAACCTATTTTGCCCAATCCTATAATCCCGAGTTTTTTACCAAAAACTTCATTACCGACAAACTGGGTTCTTTCATAAACGCCTGTTTTCAAAAGTTCATAAGCCTGCGGGATTTTTCTTGAAACAGCCAAAATCATTGCAATCGTATGCTCGGCTGTAGCTTCAGTATTTCCGTCAGGAGAATTTATAACCCAGATACCCTTTTCCGTTGCACAATCAACATCTATATTGTCGACACCAACACCTGCTCTTGCGATAACCTTAAGTTTTCCGGTACAATCCATAACCTTTCGTGTAACATGCGTGTGATTTCTTAAAATTATACCGTCATAGTCACTTATAATTTTGCACAACTCGTCTTCCGAAGGAGTTTTCATAACAACAGCTTCAACATTTGCCTCTTCTAAAATTTTTTCGGCAATAGGATTAACATTGTCCACCAGTAAAACTTTCATAAGATAAACTCCTCCTTCTTTTACTAAAAAAGGTGCGATATCGCACCTTTTTCATACAATTTTAAAACGGTTTTGTCTGATTCAACTTCATCCGCAAATCTCTGAATCGTGCGATATCTTCCTGTGTTTTGCCCGAATCTTTGAAAACAGCTTGAGTTGAAGGATGAACCATCAAAACATAATCCATATGAATTTCAAGGAAATTATACTTTCTTGGCGATTGATTTGAATTTCTCGGATAAATCTCAGCATTTGTTACTGCCAAGAAACGTCTCTCACGATCATTCAACAAATCAGTAAGTTCACGATTTGTGTTTGTATATTTTGAAACATGAACTATACCTTTTATATCATGATCTACCGTTAATATACTAACTTCTATTGGTACTGTGTCTAAATTTTTTGCCATTATTGTTTCCTTCTTTACAGGACAAGCTCATAAACTTATATAAGTATAATATATTTTCTAAGTCTTGTCCATATGTTAAATTTTATCAATACATTTGCCGATACGAGAGCCGTAATTCTCATGAACATCAACAACTGACATAAAGGCTTTTGGATCAAGCTCTTTTACAACTTCTTTTATTTTTGCCATTTCCAATCTTGAAATTACGCAATAAATAAGTGTTTTTTCAGTTTTTGAATATCCGCCGACACCTTTCAAATATGTAACACCGATTTCAAACCGGTCAATAAGCTCCTGACCGATTTCGTAGGCTTTATCGCTGATAATTCGGACAGACTTTGAAGAATTAAGACCTTCAAGAACAATATCAATAACATGATATGCAATAAAATAAGTCAGAATTGAGTACATGGCTTTATCCCAGCCGAAAACCAATCCTGCCCCCATATAAATAAATACATTAAATCCCATAATTATTTCGCCGACGGAAAAGCCGAATTTTTTGGAAAGTACGAGCGACATAATTTCAGTTCCGTCAAGAGAGCCTTCGTTTTTAAGAACTATTCCGACACCGACACCAAGAATAATTCCGCCGAACACAGTTGCAAGAAGCAAATCATCCGTTACATGGTGGGTTTGAAAAATATTGATGCCGATTGCAAGCATTGTAACCGCATACAGGGTTTGGAAAACAAAATATTTTCCCATTTTGGTAAACGCCAGACATATAAACGGCAAATTCAATACGAAAATTAAAAGACCGAGGTTATACTTTGTTATATAGCTTAAAATCATTGAAATACCAACTATTCCGCCGTCAATAATGTTATTCGGAACAAGAAAACATTCCAGAGCAAATGCCGCTATAAAAGCTCCTATTGTAAGAAAAAATAATTTACTGATTATAAACATAAATTTTTCTTTCAACGTTAACTTTTTTTCGGGCATTTTATTTTCTTAACCTTTCTTTTTTAATTTTTTTTGGAGTCTGATTTTCTTATTGCAAGAAGATTATTAATTTTAAATATCGTTCTTTTTTCGTCATCTTCTTCAGTATTTTTATATCCCAGAATTTTTTCCAAATCCTGCTTTAGCGAGACTAAATCCTCGTATTTTTTTAAAGTTCCGTCAAGCGCAATTGAAACATCTCCGGTTTCCTCAGATACAACAAGACAAGCAGCATCACTTGTTTCTGTCATTCCTATTGCAGCTCTGTGGCGTGTGCCGTATTTCCAGCTTAATTTCGGATCCTCTGTCAAAGGCAGCAAAACTCCTGCTGAAATAATTTTGCTTCCGTTAACCACAACAGCCCCGTCATGAAGCGGAGTGTTCGGGTGAAAAATCGTAAGCAGCAATTCAGTCGACAAATCAGCATTCAGTTTTGTTCCGACATCATAATACGTATTGCTTAAATCACTCTGAAAAACAATCAATGCACCGGTATGAGTTTTTGACAAAAATTTTACGGCTTCAATCAGCTCTTTTATTACATCAATCTGCTCGTCTTTATGTTTGTTATTATTTCCGAAAATCTTTGTGATAAAATCCGCCTGACCCAAATATCCCAGAAACCTGCGAAGTTCCGGCTGAAATATAACAATCAAACTGAGAGAAACAAGGGTAACTATTGATTTTAAGAATACCCCGAGAATTTTCAAATCAAATCTCACGAGAATTTCTGAAAAAACCCACAGAAATACAAGAACAAATGCACCTTTAACGAACTTTTCGGACTGAGTATTTTTAATGAATTTAGAATAAAACACCCACAAAATAACTGCAATCACAAGGATTTCGAGAACATTGGTGCCGCTGAACGACAAATCCATCATTCCTACTTGCATTTGAAGGTATTTTAGAAGCTCATCAAACATTATTTTAACCTATCCGGAATTACATCATGAGAAATTAAATCCTCTAGTGTCTCTCTATTTATTATAATATCAGATTTTGAATTATTTACAAGAACCATTTGTGATTTTTGCACGCGGTTGTAATTTGATGCCATTGAATAGTTGTATGCGCCTGTATTATAAACGCACAAAATATCACCTTCTTCCGGCTCAGGAAGTTCAATATCTTTTATCAAAATATCCCCGCTTTCGCAAAATCTGCCGGCAATTGTTACGGTTTGTAAAGCTGCATCTTCTTTTTTGTTTGCGATTTCAGCCGTATATTCAGCCTGATACATAGAAGGACGCGGATTATCTGCCATTCCGCCGTCAACGGCAACATATCTGCGGCCTTTCGGAACCTGCTTTGAACTTCCGATGGTGTAAAGCGTAACACCGCAGGTAGAAATTATGCTTCTGCCCGGCTCAATAAACAATGAAGGCGGCTCAATACCGTATTTTTCAACACTTTCATTTAAACTTTTTATAATCACATCAGCAATTTGGTATGTTGAAGGCGGACAATCAGAACCCGTATATTTTACACCTAACCCGCCGCCGACATTAATCTCATCAAGTTTAAGATTGAACTTTTCATCCAATCTTGCAATTTCTTTTACCAGAATTTCTATTTCATCATGATAAACTTTTGTCTCAAAAATTTGTGAGCCGATATGCGCATGAAGCCCGTGAAGTTTCAAGTTTGTATAAGAATTTAAAATAAGTTCAACGGCTTCATCAATCTGTGTTAAATCGAATCCGAATTTTGAATCTAAATGTCCTGTTTGAATGTATTCATGCGTATGACACTCTATTCCGGGCGTAATCCTCAATAAAATATCGACAGTTTTATTATGAGATTTGGCGACTTCATTTAACAAATCCAGTTCAAAAAAGTTATCAACCGAAATTCTACCTACACCAATCAAAATAGCAAGAGTCAATTCATCAAAAGATTTGTTATTTCCGTTAAATAAAACTTTTGACATATCGGCACCGGCTTTATAAACAGTAAACATTTCGCCTGCAGAAACGACATCAAACCCGAAGCCTTCCTGATGCAAAATCCTTGAAATCGCCATTGTGCAAAGTGATTTTGAAGCGAACATCATATTGACTTTTTCGTATTTCGAAAAGGCGCTTTTGTAATCCCTGCAAATATTTCGCAGAGTCGTTTCATCAATCACATAAAGAGGGGTTCCGTATTTTTCTGCCAGTTCAACAAGGTCGCAGCTTCCGATTTCAAGATTTCCGGCCGTGTTTCTTTTCGTTGTAACCGGTTTTAAAAGCTGGTTTGTGCTCTCTTTCATCTTTAAACCTCATAGTAAAATGCTTTATATCATAACTTTAACACGGATAAATTTTTTTTTAAATATAATTTACCTGAATTTGTATAAACAAACCGACTGCGGTAAAAAATGAAAATACAGCCATCACTCTTGCAGAACTTTTCAAAACTCTCAGATAAGCTTCATCTCTCATATAATTTTCAGGAGAATTGTAGGCGATAACCGCTTTATACAAAGTTAAAACAAACGGAAAAGAAAACAAACCCGCAAGACAAAAATAATTTTTCTCAACTATAGAAAAAATTAAAAGGAAAATATAACCTGCACCATAAATTATCCAGAAAAACTTATAAGCAGTGTCTTTGTTGTTCATTCGTAAAGCAAGCGTGTATTTTCCTGCCGCCCTGTCGCCTTCGTAATCCAAAAGAGTATGTACATACATAACACCTACTGTAAACATCACAACAGAAAGCCCTAATAGCATAACGCCTGCAGAAAAGCTTTTTGTCATAACATAATACATACCTTCAAAAAGTAAAGGCCCGAATGCTATCCCGACAGCAAGTTCGCTTAAGCCAATCCTTGAAAAAAACGGATATGAAAGCACAATAACTCCGCCGATAGCAGCAAGCCATAATACAGCATCTCCTGCCCTGAAAAACGAAATAACTCCGGTCTCCAGTGCAATAATGCAGTATAAGAAAATAACAAACACCAAATCTTTTTTAGATGCAAAATTTTTACGCAGATAATCGCACTTTACATCCGGTGCAAACTCACTGGCTCTGGAATTTTGAGATAAAACCTTGTAATCGGAATAATCATCATACAAATTAGTTGCCATGTGCGCAAATAAAATTCCGATAAATGCAATAATGCCGTTCACGACACTTCCATTTTCCCCTAAAGCATACAAAAAGCACACAAGGCAGGAAAATACCGTCATATCAGCCGAATACCAGCGTGAATTTTTTATGACAGCCCAAACTCCGCACCATCCCATCAGCCTAACAATCCTCCAAGCCCTTTTACGGCTTCGTAACTTGCACCTGCCTCAAGAATTTCTTCTGCCGTCAGCCCGAATAAAGTTATCAAACCGTAAACATCATTATCACCTTTTTTAAGACGCTCCACAACATGCTGAACGGCCTCTGAACGGCTTAATTTTGCAAATTGATCATTTATCCCCAAATGCAGACTTCTTTTTTTGGCCTTGCCCATTCAGCAGTTCCTTTCATTCTTTAAACCAACGTTCATTGCAAGCAAAGCAGCCCCTATCATACCCGCATAATTTCCGGCAGTTGCCTTTCGGACTTTAGTATAAGTAGTTACGATTTCTTTATTCAATTCTTTTTCAATGTAATCAATATCAACGAATTCAGCCATTGAACCCGATAAAACAATCATGCAGGTGTCAAAAAGATTTGCAAGGCCGATGCAGCCTGTCAAAATATCGTCCTGCCATTTTAAAAATGCTTGAATATATTTGTCATCAGAAGCTGTACGGAGAATATCGGTTTTAGAAATTCCGCCGGAGGTCTCAGGATGCTTTAGAACAGCATTAACCTCATTTATGACATCATAAGTTGTCACGTCAGGATTTCCTGTTAGTTCAACCGCTGTTTTTCTGAGCCCTGTGCCTGACGCATAAGCCTCAAAGCAATCGTAAGCACCGCATGTACATTTTCTGCGTTTGTCAGGATACATTTTAAAGTGCATTTCACCTGCCGCACCGTTTTTACCTTTCAAAAGTTTGTTATTTACAATAATTCCGCCGCCGACACCGGTTCCCAGAGTCAGCATTACACTGTCGGAACAGTCTTTTGAAACTCCGATTATATGCTCTGCCCAAGCGGCAGCGTTCGCATCATTTTCAACAAAAACTTTCTTACTGCTCAAACTCATAAAATCCATTTTGGGATAACCTTCGGCAATATTTCCTGTTGAACCTAAAATAGCCGTGTTTTCGTTATTAACAGAACCTGCAGTTGCAATTGCTACCACATCAGCTTCATTTTCATGAGATTTTATGATATTCATAAGAATCTCTCTTATGCCGTCAAAAGTTTTCGGGGTTGAATGCTTTTCAACATTTGCAACAATATTTCCGTTTTCGTCAACGATAGTATTATAAATTTTTGTTCCGCCGACATCAATCGCCAAAGCCTTCAAAATTAACACCTCTTATTTTTTTCTTTGAACAAAACGTTTTGTAATCAACTGGGGACGGGTAATAGCTGAACCGATAACAACACAGTGCGCACCGAGTTCAAATGCTTTGTCCACCTGCTCAGGCTCCCAGATTCGGCCTTCAAGAACAACGGGAACATCAACTTTTTCAACAAGCTCTTTCAAAAGCTCAAAGTCAGGCCCGTCATTTTTTAAAGGTGATTCAAGAGTATAACCCGAAAGCGTTGTTGAAAGCATATTTGCTCCTGCTTCAGCCGCCTTAATTCCCTCTTCTACGGTTGAAATATCCGCCATTGAAACCCGTTTGTTGATTTTAATATATTTGATAATTTCCGCTAACGTTGCATTGTTAGGACGCTTTCTCTGTGTTCCGTCAAATGCGATTATATCCGCGCCCGCATCAACAAGAGCTATAACATCCTTAAGTTCCGGCGTAATATAAACTATTTCCTGCCAGTTAGGCGGAATAATCTCGGGCTTTGTAATCCCGATAACAGGAATATCAAAAAGTTTCTTGGCATTTTTCACATCTCTTACACCTGCAACCCTTAAGCCGCCGGCGCCGCCTTTTACAACCGACTTCATCATTGCCGCCATGCACTTTTCAAGATACAAAGGCTCGGAAGGCATTGCCTGAACAGAAACCACAACTTTGTTTTTCAAACGATTAATCATATGATTATGATACTACAAAAATAAATTTTTGATGTATAATCAAATAAAAGTTATCAGGAGAAAGTTTTATGAAGAAATCAACCGTTAAATATCCGTACCTTACAAGAGAAGTCGAAATTTACGAAAGAGAGAACGGACACAAGATTGTTCTTGCCCATAAAGAGGGTGAACTTGTGAATATAAGTTCGTGGGTAAAAACAGGCTCAATCAATGAGGACGACAGAATTAACGGAATTTCACACTTTCTTGAGCACTTGATGTTTAAAGGCACTCACAAACACAAAGCAGGTGAGTTTGACAAAATTCTCGAGGCAAAAGGCGCAATTGTAAACGCCGCAACCTGGAAGGATTACACATTCTATTACGTAACTCTTCCAAAGGGGCAAAACAGTGAAAACATGAATCTTGCAATAGAACTTCATGCTGATATGATGCTTGATCCTGTACTTCCTGAGGAAGAAATCGGGCCTGCGTTCGACTTGAATGATACAACTGTTAAAGAAAAACGCGAACGCCACGTTGTTATCGAAGAAATCAGAATGCGTAAAGACCAGCCGTGGACAAAAGTTTACAACACCTGTAACTTTAATATGTACACCTCACACCCCTACAAGCGTGACGTTATCGGAACGCCTGAAATAATTTCACAGGTTACGCGAGATGATATAATGAATTATTATCAGACTTTCTATTCGCCAGAAAATATCACAACAATTGTTGTCGGGGATTTTGACAGCGAAGAAGTTTTGAAAAAGGTTGAAAAAGAATTTGATTTTAAAGGCAGAGCAAACGCGCCTAAAAAAGAAAACAAAATTGATGAGCCGGTAAAAGAGACAAAATATTTTGAAAACACTGCTCATATCAATACATCTTATGCGATTTTCGGCTGGCTCGGCCCAAAGGCAAGTGATATAAAATCTTCAATCGAACTGGATTTGATAAGCATAATTTTAGGGGACAGCACAAGTTCAAGAATGTATCAGAATTTGATTGAAAAACGAACAGATGCGCTTTTCAATATGGTAAGTTCAGAGCATTATCAGTTTAAAGACGGGGACAACTTCTTTATTCAGGCAAACTTCAAGCCGAAAGGGAAGGAGCAGGCAATCAGCCTTATAAAAGAAGAATTGAAAAATCTGACAGAGATTAGGATTACGGAAAAGGAACTTGAGAAAGCGAAAAAGAAAATTAAAACGCGCTTTGCATATTCTGCGGAAACGGTTTCGGAAATAGGGGAAACAATCGGATATTATATGACTGTTTGCGAGGATTTGAAGCTGGTAGAACAGTATCTGGGGGATTTGGACAGCATAACGGTTGATGATTTGAACGAAACAATCAAAAAATATTTAGACATCAATCATTGTGTTATTTCTGTTTTAGAACCCGAACAAGTTTCTTAGAGAAGCCTTCTTCGATAAACGACAAAAGGATAATCAGGTGGCAACAATATTAGAAAATGAACTTGAAGAACTCGAAAAAGTCCGCGAAAAATGTCTTCACTGCACAAAATGCCCTCTTCACAAAACCCGCACAAATATAGTTTTCTCTGGCGGTGTTCCAAATCATAAAATGATGCTTATCGGTGAAGCTCCGGGGTTTTATGAAGATCAGAAAGGCGAACCTTTTGTCGGAAAAGCAGGCCAGCTTCTGGATAAAATTCTTGCATCTGTCGGGTTTTCAAGAAAAGAACATCTCTACATCTGCAACACTCTAAAATGCCGTCCGCCCGAAAACCGAGACCCGCTGCCGGAAGAACAGG
>CALVAS010000036.1 GCA_944325585.1 Candidatus Gastranaerophilales bacterium | reverse complement strand
AGAATAAGGTCTTTATAAATTACGAAAATCATTAATAATTTTATTATAAGGTTTTTATTTTTCGAAAATTATAGATTGTAAGAATTTAAAAAGGAGAACACAAAATGAAAGTATTATTAATAAACGGTTCACCAAATAAAGAAGGCTGTACATATACCGCATTAACCGAAATCGCAAATACTTTGAATACTGAAGGGATTGAAACGGAAATTTATTATATAGGGAAAGACCCGATTGCACCTTGCCGTGCCTGCCGTGCGTGCGGAAAAATCGGACGCTGCGTTATTCAGGATAAAGTAAATGAATTTGTAGAATACGCAAGAGAATTTGACGGATATATAATCGGTTCTCCCGTGCATTACGGCTCTGCAGCAGGCGGAATAATCCCATTCTTGGACAGAGCGTTTTTTGTTGACTTTATGTCAGGTCATGATTCATTCAAACACAAACCCGGAACCGCAATAGTTTCAGCAAGACGTGCAGGAACAACCGCAACTATTGACCAGCTGAATAAATATTTTCAAATCAACCAAATGCCGATAATTTCAGGCAGATACTGGAACATGGTTCACGGTCAGAACCCTGAGGAAGTCAGACAGGACAAAGAAGGAATGCAAAACATGCGGATTCTTGCAAGAAACTTTGCGTACCATTTGAAATGCAAAGAAGCCGCCCGAAATGCGGGGATAACGCCGCCGGACACTGAGCAGGTTGAATTTACAAATTTTATAAGATAAAGGCTTGACTTAGAGCGGCTATCAAGTGTTAAGTTTAGAAAAAAGGAGAGAAAAATGCAAACAGTAAAATTAAACAACGGTGTTGAAATGCCGATTCTGGGTTTTGGAGTATATCAGGTTGCAGACGGAGCCGAATGCGAAAAAGCCGTATCCGAAGCAATTGAAGTCGGTTATCGAATGTTTGACACAGCACAGGCTTACGCAAACGAAGAGTCAGTCGGAAACGCGCTGAAAAAATCAGGAATTCCCAGAGAAGAGTTTTTTATTGTGACTAAAATCTGGATTTCAAATGCCGGAGAAGAAAAAGCCGCAAAATCAATTGATGAATCATTAAAAAAACTTCAAACGGACTACATTGATTTGCTTTTGATTCACCAGCCGTTCGGGGATTACTACGGAACTTACCGTGCTATGGAAAAAGCATACAAAGACGGAAAAGTACGAGCAATAGGCGTAAGTAATTTTTATCCGGACAGATTCATTGATTTGTCGCATTTTTGCGAGATTCAGCCAGCTGTAAATCAGGTTGAAACCCATGTATTTAACCAGCAAAAAACTGCGCGTGAAATTATGAAAAAATACAATACACAAATTATGGCGTGGGGCCCCTTTGCTGAAGGTAAAAACAATCTGTTCAAAAATGAAACGCTTGTTTCCATAGGTGAAAAATACGGAAAATCCTCCGCACAGACCGCTCTGCGTTTTCTGACTCAGGAAGGCGTTATCGTAATCCCGAAATCAGTAAAAAAAGAACGTATGGAGCAAAATTTCAATATATTTGATTTTGAACTTACGCCTGAGGAAATCGAACAAATCAGAGCACTGGATTTGGGACACAGTTTATTTTTCTCACATTATGATCCGGCAACAGTCGAGATGATAATTAATCTTGTTCGATAGAAAAATTCAAGAGGTGATTTATGAAAAAATTAATTCTTATTATTTTACCTTTACTATTTTTAAGCGCCGGTCTGGCATTTGCGGTTTCAGCCTCCGGCAATCAGGCACAAACAGCAGAAAAAGGAGAAGTTATGACAAAAAAAGTATTAGTTTCTTATTTTTCATGGGGAGGCAACACCAAACATATTGCCGAATTAATTCACTCGCAAACAGGCGGAGATATGTTTTCAATTGAACCCGTAACACCATATCCGAGTGATTATAACGAAACAGCTTACGGCGTTGCAAAAGAACAAAAAGACAAAGGGATTCATCCGCCGATAAAAAATAAAGATATTTCATCATATGATGTCATTTTTGTCGGAACTCCGGCATGGTGGTACACAATGGCACCACCGGTTATGACATTCCTTGCCGAAAACAACTTTGAAGGTAAAACCATTATTCCGTTTATAACTCATGGCGGCGGCGGGGCTTATACGATTGCCGCAGATATGGGAAAACTCGCTAAAGGCGCAAAAGTTCTCACACCCTTCGTTGTTTATGAAAGAGGAGACTCAAATACAGCGCAAAAAATTACCGAATGGCTTAAAGGACTCGCGTATTAAGAAAGGATGAAAGTATGAATATAAAAAAGATTTTTGCATTAGGAATAGCGGCGCTTGCCTGCGTTACATTCGGCGCTTTCAAAGCCTATGCCACATCACCGCCGCCCAAAAGCGATCTTGTAACCGTCAAAAAAGTCAAATTTAAAAACAGAATTGATATAACACTTGCCGGCAATTTATATATTCCGAAAAATATTGACAAAAATACAAAACATCCGGCTGTAATCGTCGGCCATCCGTTCGGCGGAGTAAAAGAACAAACAGCAGGGCTATATGCACAAAAACTTGCTGAACGCGGTTATATAACACTGGCTTTTGATGCATCATTTTACGGAGAAAGCGGCGGAACTCCGCGCAAAATCGAAGTTCCGGAAATCCGTGTTGAAGATTACAGTGCAGCCGTTGATTTTATGAGCAACTACCCGCTTGTTGACGAAAATAAAATCGGTGTAATCGGCATTTGCGGAGGCGGAGGATATTCAGTCAGCGCAGCGCAAATTGACCACCGTATAAAAGCTCTTGCAACAGTCAGCATGTATGATATGGGAAGAGCCAGAAGACAAGGTGTGGGTGACACGGTTTCCTATGAAGAAAGAATGAAAACTCTTGATGAAATAGGCAGACAAAGAACCCTTGAGTTCCGCGGTGAAAAAAGAAAAGACATAAGGGCTTTGCCTGTAAAAGTGGATGAAAATACCCCGCAATATGCCCGTGAATTTATTGAGTATTACGAAAATCCGGAACGCGGATTTCACCCGAATTCAGACGGATGGTATTCTTACACAAGCCTTGCGCCGATGATGAATTTCTTCCCGTTTGCGCAAATTGAAACAATTTCACCGCGTCCTGTTCTCTTCATTGTCGGAGAAAACGCCGTGTCAAAATACTTTAGTGAAGATGCCTACTCAAAAGCTGCAGAACCTAAAGAACTATTTGTAATCAAAAATGCAACTCACGTTGATTTGTATGATGTTGAGCAGTATATGTCTCAGGCATTAGACAAACTTGATGCTTATTTTAAACAATATTTGAAATAAAAGCCTTTGAGCTGCTGAAGTTTAACGGCAGCTCTTTTTTTTGAATTGTTAATAATTACCCGAATTCTGATGAATTTTTATTCACAGTCAATTTTGTAATGCACAGAGCAAAGGAAAAACCATGTTATCAAACTACATTTTATACTTAAAATTTCTTGATGAAAAATTGTCGAGCTTTTTTGAAAGACAAAAACCATATATTTGTTGTCAAAAAGGATGTGCTCTTTGCTGCAAAAATGCCCAGATTCCGTATTCGAAAATCGAAATGGATTATTTTATGCTCGGAGCCTGGCAGCTGGATTTGAATACAAAAAAGATTATTGCAAACAACATAAAACAAATCGCTCTTGAAAAAATGAATTATTCCGGTAAAGATTTTCGGTATGACTGTCCGTTTTTAATAAATAATGAATGTGCAGTTTATCAGTACAGGGGAATCATCTGTCGTTCATTCGGACTTCTTAATATAGGTTCTGACGGACGAATAAAAGTGCCTTTCTGCTGTTTTCAGGGATTGAATTACGCAAACGTTATGGAGGACGGCGGAAACAAAATTTCTGCCGAAAAATTTAAAAAATCAGGCATTAAAGAAGAACCGGCGGCTTTCCATACAAATTACGAATTTTTAACAGATCCCGATTTTGAAAAAATGTTTAAGTTTTCATTTGGCGAGAAAAAACCCTTAATTGACTGGTTTATTGAACAACAAAGTGTTGCAGAGCCGGCAAATAAAGATAATATTGATTATAAAAACCGACAATAATATTTATAAGAATATCTTTTTTCTCTTAATTGGTTTAAATAAATGATGGATTTTTAAGAGGAAAACATTATAATCATTGTATGAAAAAGTCTTTAATTTTGATACTGGCTTTAATTTTTTCATCAACAAATGCTTTTGCTTTTTTCGGGAAAAATGACCAAATCGACACCGAAGGCAAAGGTTATTTAGGCACGCTGCCGAATCTTACAAAAGAATACGAAACTTCTGAACCCGCAGAAGGCACACCTATTTTTGATAAAACACAACAGTTTCACTCGGCAAACGAATTGAAACCGATTCCCCGCGAAGACCCATCTTTTGTTAATATTATTTTAAAACCAGATAAAACAAGTGAATATATTACTGATTTAAACGAATTCATTCTGATGCTTGAAAAAATTTACGATTCTATTGAGAACCGCGAAGATGTTCAAAAATTTGCTGCAAAAGTCTACTTTTTCAACAAAAATGCCGACTATTTCCGCGACAAATACGCCAACAAACCGGAAAGCTATTTTATCAGCTACCAGAAACTTTTAGACTTGAGTCTTAGGGCTAATACAATTTCCAACCTCAGAACAGAAGCCGAAAAATACAAGGCGTATCTTGCCTATTCAAATTCAGGCCGTATTTATAATTCCGAAAATATCGACCAGCAGCTTGAATATTTGAAAAATGAGATTGAATCGGTTATTGTTATTCTTAAAGAAGCCGAATAATTATAAAATCTACTTTGTTATCGGAAATTTATACTCAAACGGTTTTCTTTCATAAATATCCGTACAAACTCTGTTAAGATTATCTCTTTGTTTTGTTTTAAAATTTAACGGCTCTTTATCCGTCATAAAGTACATATGAAAATCATATGTATCAATTACATCAATATCATCAGGGCCTTTTTTATAAATCGTTTCAATATTACACTGAATTATTTCCTTAATCTTAAATTCAGTTTGATATTTTATATTTCCAAAATGGTTTATTTCTTTGTAAGAACAGCCGCCATCCTTATCCTTGCAGGCAACAACCGCATAATCACGATTGTACAAAACTAATGCAACTGCTGCGGCTATCACAACAAGCAGCAAAGCTGATATAATTAAAATATTCTTTTTTGACATCAATTTAATCCCCATTTATGCTGTAATCTGGTTAATTTTCCTGTCCGGGCATATTCTTTCAAGAAGAAATCCGTATATTGACGAAGACTTTCTGTATCTTTACCTTTTCTGAAGGCAATAGCATAAGGTTCAACAGAATATCTGCCGGGCAAAAGTTTAAAATACTTGTCACGATATACATAATCCAAAAGAACACTGTCATCAGCAATAATTGCAACGGCAAGACCGTCTTTCAGAGCTTTAACCGCATCATCATAATTTTTGTACCCCATTATTGTTGAATCAGGAAGTTCATTCCGCACATTGATTTCGCTGGTTGAACCGTAAACAATAATTACACGTTGTCCGTTCAGCTCTTTTAATGTAGAAATTTTACTCCAGTGCGGAACCATAATTGCCTGTCCGGATTCGTAATAAGGAACAGAAAAATCCATTAATTTGGAACGGTTTTCAGTAATTGACATTGTAGCAATCAGGCAGTCAACTTTTCCGGAATTTAAATACGCAATCCGATTTTGTGCAGTTACGGGAACATATTCTACCGCATTTGCATACCTGTTTACAAGATAAAGCGCAAGTTCAGAGCCCAAATCCACGTCAAATCCGTAGTTGTAACCGTCTTCACCGATAAAACCGAAGGGTCTTGCATCCGTTCTTACTCCGACTATAAGTTTTTTTCTTTTTAAAACAGCGTTCAATGTGCCGGGCGTTGTGTCATTTTTACCGCAGCCGCAAAGAAAAAAGCTCATAAACAATAATATACAAACTATCTTTTTAAACATAAATAACCCTTCTTATTTATAAAATAATAATGGAGCTGACGCTAAAAGTCAATAAATTAAAACTTCAAAAAAAATAAAAAGCTCCTGATTCGGAGCCTTTTATCTTTTATGATTCTACATATTCCCTTAATCTTTTACTTCTGTTCGGATGACGAAGTTTTCTTAACGCTTTTGCTTCAATCTGTCTGATACGTTCACGGGTTACGCCGAAAAGCTGGCCGACTTCTTCCAGAGTTCTTTGACGTCCGTCGTCCATACCGAAACGAAGTCTCAAAACATCACGTTCTCTTGGAGAAAGTGTGCATAAAACTTCTGCAAGGTCTTCGCGCAAAAGTTCTGATGCAACAGTTTTAATAGGAGCATCGGCTTCTTTATCTTCAATAAAATCGCCCAGACGGCTGTCTTCTTCTTTTCCGATAGGAGTTTCAAGAGAAAGAGGCTCCTGTGCAATTTTGATTATTTCACGAAGTTTCGGAATTGAAACGTTCATTTCAATTGCAAGTTCATCTTCGGTCGGTTTTCTTGAAAGTTCCTGTGCAAGACGGCGGGTAACTTTTTTAAGTTTGTTGATTGTTTCAACCATATGAACAGGAATACGAATTGTTCTTGCCTGATCGGCAATTGCTCTTGTTATTGCCTGTCTTATCCACCATGTTGCATATGTTGAAAATTTGAAACCGCGTTCATGGTCAAATTTTTCGGCTGCACGGATTAAACCGAGGTTTCCTTCCTGAATCAAGTCTAAAAACAGCATTCCGCGTCCGACGTATTTTTTGGCGATGGAAACAACGAGACGTAAGTTTGCCTGAACAAGTTTTCTCTTTGCAATTGCGCCCGGTGTGCCGCCTTCAAGAATCTTTCTGGCTAGTTCGATTTCTTCGTTTGCAGAAAGAAGTTTGATACGTCCGATTTCTCTTAAATAAAGTCTGACCGGATCATCAACCGCGATTCCTTTTGGAAGTTCAAAATCATTCTGATTTTCTTCTTCCGTTGAATTCATCATATAGATATCGTCAAGGTTCATTTTATTATCAATTTTTGCGGTTACAATATCTTCAATATTATCTGTGCTGATATCCATATTAATGTAATTTACATCATCATGTTCATTGTCAAGTGAAGAATCCTCGTCAATGTCAGGAATGTTTAAATTATCATCTTCCAAAATGCTGACAATTGAGGAGTTTGGTTGTCTTTTTTTAGTCATTAATTTTCTCCGAGTTTAATCTTTTATTTATCTTATCTCTTAGCTGCATTTGTATTTTCAGGGCTTCAGTATCGTCACCAACAGCATTAATATATAATTTCCGTAATTGTTCCTTTTCGTGTTCCCGTTGACATTGATAAATTTTATTTTTATTTTCCTCTATTACTGTTTGAAAGTCTTGGGGAGTTAAATTGTTGAAGGTTTCCGAGATACTTATCAAACCGGTTAAAACTTCCTGTACTTGCGGGTTTTGACAGTATTCCGTATAGAGATTTTCAATCAATTCCTTTACATTATTTACGGTACATATTAATTTGTCAATTGTAGATTTTACATTTATTAACGTTTGGTCGGTAAATGCAGTATCACCAATCATTTCGTTAATTTGAGCGAATGAAAAGTGATTGTCGGTTACAAAAAAAACACTCAATAAATTTTTTTGCGCTTTTTCTAAAACCGTTACATTTTTTGTTACAATTTTAGTAATTTGTCCTGACGATTCTTCCTGAAACTCTTTTGGAATTGCCTTTCTCCGTCTGACTTCGGCAGCAAGAGCTTTTTCATCAATACTTAAGGCTGTTGCAACCATTTTTATATATTCGCTTCTTACAATATCATTGTTAATTTCCTGCAAAATCGGAATTATATCTCTCACAAATCTTGTCTTTTCAAGTGGAGTTTTAATCTCACTTTTGTGTTTTAAAATACTGTTCAATTGAAAATCTATCAAAAGCGGTGCATTTTGAACAATTTGTTTAAAACTGTCGGCCCCTATCGTTCGTATAAATTCGTCCGGATCTTTGCCTTCCGGCGGACAAATTACGCGGATTTCGCAGGCGTATTTGTCGTCCGAAGTCGAAATATAACTTTCATCAAACTGTTTTATATTACCGAGACCGGCGAAGGCTTCTTTAATAATTTCAGCCCCGCGGCTTGTGGCTTTTTGTCCTGCGCCGTCAGTATCAAAAGAAAGATAAATCCGTCTTGATTTTGTATATCTTGAAAGAAGTTTTACGTGCTCCGGAGTTAACGCCGTTCCGCAGGCTGCAACCGCATTTTCTATTCCGTGCGCCTGTGCGGAAATTACGTCAAAATAACCTTCCATCAAAATCACGCCGTCTTCCTCTTTAATCGCATCGCGCGCCGTGTAAAGCCCGTAAAGCACTTTGCTTTTGTTATAAATCATTGAATCAGACGAGTTTAAGTATTTAGGCTGTCCGTCTTTTTCCATTGTACGAGCGCCAAAGGCAACGTAATCCCCCATTTCATTCTGAATCGGAATAATTATACGGTTGCGGAAACGGTCAATAAATTTTCCCGCATCTTTGCTCGGCATAATAATTCCGGCTTTTTCAAGAACTTCGTCGGAAAAATCTTTTTTCAAAATATCATAAAGCGTGGAAAAAGATCTCGGTGCAACGCCAAGACAATATTTTTTTATTATATCGCGCGAAATCCCGCGGGAAGTTAAATATTCAAAAGCCGTTTTAATTTCGGGATTTTTGTGGTTTAAGAGCATGTCATTGTAAAACTTTGCGGCAGCTTCCGTTGCCTTAAGCATATTCTTTTTCAAATCTTTAGTTTCGGAATTGTTGAACTTTTTGGGAACCTCCAAACCGAACTGTTCCGCAAGACTGATAATCATCGGGAAAAATTCAAGATTTTGGGTTTTCTGAATAAAAGAAAGCGCATCGCCGCCTGCACCGCAGCTGAAACATTTGTAGATTCCAAGTTTGGGGTTAACTGAAAACGAAGGGGTTTTCTCTTTGTGAAAAGGGCACAATCCCCAGTAGTGGCTTCCCTGTTTTTTTAAGATGACTTCTTTTTCAACTACCTCTACAATATCCAGACGATCTTTTATCTGAGCTATTAATTCCTGAAAAGTTTCTGCCATAAGTTCACCGTAACAATATTTTAATCCAAGAAATTTTATAAGTAAAATATTTTTTAAAGATTGCCCGACAGGCTAATTGCCAGAGGCGGATTAGTATATATTATTTATATAAATGCAAGAGCTAATTAATAATATCGGGAATGACAACTTAATTTTCGTTGAAAACTTAAAGGATTTAGAAAACATAAGCGGACTTTCAAAAAAGAAACTTTGCATAGCAAAAACGGATTTTAAGGATTTATATTTAGTAAAAAGGATAAGCAAAAAATATCCTAATCTGGAAATATGGCTTACTTCAAGCGACATTTCAAGAAAAAATATTCTTCTTGCGAACTCGAGCGGTGTCAAAAATGTAATTCAATATCCGGTAGACTTACGATTAGTCCAGAATTATTTTCAAAAACAAAACAAATCAAACGTTACTGTTCCCGAAATGCCCAACTACACATCATTAAAGGGATTAAAAGTCATGGTTGTCGACGATAACCAGATGAACATTGATTTGCTTGTTGAAACGCTGTCGGTTCTGGATATAAGCATATCAACATATCTAAAACCGATTGAGGCAAGCAAAGTTGTAAATAATGAAAAATTTGACCTGTTTCTTCTTGACATTATGATGCCTGAGATGTCAGGTTTTGAACTTGCAAATATAATAAAACACTCAAAAATCAATGCAGACACTCCGATTATGTTTATTTCCGCTTTATCTGATGCGGAAAATAAAATTATGGGTTACAACATAGGTTCATGCGCATATATTGAAAAGCCTTTTGAAGTTTCTGTCGTGCGATCGCAGATTTACAATATGTTAAAAACAAAATCTCTGGCGGATGCGCTTAAGGACAAAAAAGAGACGTTTCTTCAAATGGTTGCGCATGATTTAAAAACCCCGATTTACGCGGAAATTTGCGCGCTTGAACTTTTGAACAAAAACCGCGGCAAACTAAACGATATGCAAATCGAAATCATATCGGACATTTTGAGTGCTGCAAAGTATATGAAAAATCTGGTTGAAAACATTACGCAGAAGTACAAAGCCGAGAATGAAAACCTTATTTTACAAAAGAGGAAATGTTCTCTCAAAGATATTGTTATAAGCTGTATTGAAGACACAAAGTATCTTTTTGAAGAAAAAGAGATTAAATATATACTTAATTGCAGTGCAAGAAATGTTTTTGCGCTCATGGACGAGTTAGAAATCAAGAGGGTTGTGCATAATCTTTTGATAAATACGATAGAGCACGGGATTTCCAAATCAAAAGTTATAATGGATATAAAAGAGAGCAGCAAATTTCTTATATTTTCGATAACCAATTTCGGGATAGGTCTGGAGATTAAAAATCCTGATGATATATTTTTGAAGTATGTAACTTATGCACAAAAATATAAAAAAATCGGTTCCGGATTAGGGCTTTACATTGCGAAAAAAATAATTGATGCACACGGGGGCAAAATTAAGGTTGAAAGCGAAGTGAACAAATATGTAAAATTCACATTTTCAATTCCGAGGTGAAAATCGGGTTTCCTTTTCGGTCAACATTCATCTCCACACTGCCTTCCGGCAAGAATGACGGCTGGTTTTGTTCTTGAAGACTTTACAGAAGCTGCGGCGGAACTATCATCGGAGCAGGGTTGATATTTTCGGAGATATCATTTATAATATTAGTGGGTTCTGTCTTGAGCGCTGGGGCTTGGTCCCAGTATGCAGGGGCAGAACCCACCTCTTTTATCTGGTAAAAATTATATCCAGTTTGGTTGGCATTATTTCTTATTACATACTCATAGGTTTTTCCTTTATAATAATACTCTTTCCCTCGATTTCTCAAATTCTTAATTTGCGCCTGTGATAATTCATTTATACTTAATAAGGCTATCTATCTATTAGACTATGCGTTTTAAATTTCTGTCAAGCATGAAAATGATTAAGTAATAGCAGCAAATAATTCTTCACAAATCTTGCAAAAAAACAAAAAAAAGAGTAAATTTTATAAAGTATGAGCGTACAAACTTTATCACAATATCTCGATTTTTTGGAAATTGAAAAAGGGCTTTCCGAAAACACGATTGAGGCATACCGCCGCGATTTGACAGACTTTCTGGACTTCTGCGCCGGTAAAGGAATGGATGACTTAAACAAAATCGACCGAAGCCATATTAACGGTTACATACTTAAACTTCATGATGAAAAATACACGCCGACAAGTGTAATGCGAAAAACCGCGTCACTTCGCGGATTTTTCAAATGGCTCTGCGCAAACGAAATTTGTGCCAAAAATCCTGCCCTCACTCTTGAACAACCCAAAATCCCCAAAAAACTTCCGAAAGTTATGACCATCGACGAAATAAATACCCTTCTGACCAAACGCGAAAAAGTTATTTTAGAACTTCTTTACGGCTGCGGTCTGCGGGTTTCGGAACTTGTAAATTTGAAAATTAACGATATTGATATTTCTGCAAAATATCTGCAATGCACAGGAAAAGGCTCAAAAGAAAGAATCGTTCCAATCGGTTCAAAAGCAATAAAAGCGATAAAAGATTACCAGAAGGAACGCGATTTTATTCTGCAAAAAAATAGACAAACGTCTAAAAATCTTCTTTTGAATGATGAAGGCAAAAATATTACGCGTCAGGACGTTTACAACTTTATTCACAAGCAGGGCGAAAAAATTCACAAATCCATTTCTCCGCACACGCTTCGCCACAGTTTTGCGACACACCTTCTTGAAAACGGAGCCGATTTACGTGTGGTTCAGGAACTTTTGGGGCACAGCGACGTTGCAACGACACAGCTTTACACCCATATCAGCAAAAAACGATTAAAAGAAGTTTACTTTGCAATCAACGGTTGACCATGCTAAGATTCAGCTATGCTAGACGTTTTTATAACCGGTTCAGAAAGCAGATTAGGGAAAAGATTGATAACCGCAGGACTTGCAGCAACAATGCAAAGTCTGGGGTATTCAACAGGTGTTTATATGCCTGTACAGACCGGCGCCGTTGAAAATAACGGATATATTGAAGCACCGGATCTTGTCTACATAAAAAATATTGATAAAAATATTAAAACATATTGCAGTTATTTGTTTCGGGAAGATGATGTTCCGCTGATTGCCGCCGCTAAAGAACATACCAAAATTGATAGAGAGACTATTTCAGAAGATTATAAAAGCGTGCATGACGATTTTGAATGCTTTTTAACTTTAGGCACAAACGGAATGGCTACCCCTGTCGGCAATAACTTTCTTGAAATTGATGTTGTCAAAGTTCTTGATTTACCGGTGCTGTTTACAATTTCACCTTATACGGCGATTAACGACATTCTGGTTATGATTAATCATGCGGTGGTTCAAAAGGTTAAAATAAGCGGAGTTGTGCTTTACGACTGCCCTTACAGAACAGAAAACGAAAATATCAAAAATTTACCGAAACTTATTGAAAAATACACCGACACCTCTGTTGTAGGAGCTTTCCCGAAAATTGAAAACATTTACACTCTTAATCCCGGAGATTTAATCTCATATGTTTTGTCAGGCGTGAATCTGGAACGTCTTTTTGATGTCAAAATCGCAAAACTTAATTATTAAATTATAACGAATTATCCTGTGACGTACAAGAATAGTTATGAGGTGAATATAGCTTTTTATCTAAGCCATTTTGTCATCCTGAATTTATTTCAGGATCCCAACGAGATTCTGAAACAAGTTCAGAATGACACTGATAGACAAAATGGCTTATTATAGGCTCTGAATGACAAATTTATTCTATTTGTATGTACGTCAAGGGATAATTGCGAATTATAAAAATACCGCAATCGTACACTAATTGCGGCATTCAAATTCCTTTCCAAATTAAGAATATGTTACTAACTGTCTGATGATTTTTTATATCTGTAACTCAACATGCTATAAGAGCCCGCCGTATCGGAGGAGCTGTCATCCCCGTAGAATGTTGACATATTTGTTGCAAACTGATGTCTGAATTCATCCATCTTTTCCTGTTTTGAACTGTCTATATCAAACGCGGCGATTTCCGCACTTGTAATTCTGCCGTCGCCGTTTGTATCCATATCGTCAAAATGTTCAAGAATATCATTTATCGTTGAAGTTGACAATCCGCTGTTACCGGACAATGCAAGCTGTGCAAATTCCTGTTTGGTTAAGCCCTGTGTAGACATTGTGCTCGTTAATGCTGACATTTCATCAGCCGAAATTGTTCCGTCGCCGTTATCATCAATTGCACCGAAGTTGTTTTGAAGATATGAAGCGAATGAATTATTTAAAATATTTGCATTTGAGGTTTTGCCCTGCGCATCAAGAATATTTTCAAGCGTAACACCATCTTCATACTGGTTTGCAAGAACAGTGTAGGTGTTTGTCAACCCTGCATAAATTCCTGATAAAGCTCCGTAATTTGCCATAATTTAGCCCTCTACTTTACTACCTTGCGGGATTATACCGGAAAGCCGGCAAATCCGTCATGATTATTCTAATGATTTTTTTGAATTCGTCAACCCCTCAGACATATGATTTGTAAAATTATGTTACAAACCTGCGGGAATTTCTAAAGAATTAATCTGGAACAACCGATTAATTTCTTGTAATTAGCTAACCCATAAGGAGTGTGTAAAATGGATGAAAAAAAAGTTCTTGATATGGAAGATTTGATGATTGATTACGGGGAAATGACGAGTTTTGATTTTAATTCTTTGAGTTTTAAAGAGATTCAGGATTTACAAAATATGACCGGAACTGATTATGCAGAACAGGCAATTCCGTTTAAATACGGCAAATTTGACCTGATTGATTTGTTCCATTCATTCATTTCACAAAAAGAGTAGGTTTTTAGCAAAAAACACAGAGATTTGAGGATATGTATTATGGATATGAAAGAAATTTTCGAAAACGGATGTTTTTCCCCCGGCTGGGCAGAGGTGGAAGAAAAAGAAATCTATGTTCCGCAAAGAAAAGATTTGGCAACATTGCTTGCAGAACTTGAGGAAATAAAAAATTCTCTTGATGATATTAAGGCAAAACAATGGCATTTAGCCAAATTGATGAAATTTCATAATGAGGGGCTAGCACCCCAATAAAAATACCGGCCGGATTAAATAGCAGACTCTCCGAAATCTTTCGGAGAGTTTTTAATAAAAAAGCGGGGTTGCGTACCCGCTTAATTCTACAAAATTCAAGAAGGATTATTCATAATGGGTTTACGGCCGGTTTGCCCGCAAATTCAATTAAAATTTCAATAACTTTCGGCATCTGGCAAACAAAAGAATAATTGCCCTTGGAAAGCGAACATTTGCTGCAATCGCATTTGATAGAATAGCATTCCATAGCCTGTTCCGTCCATGTTTTGGTTATCGAGTTGGAAATCTCCCCGTTTGTCTGGGGCTGAAATGCATATTGTTCAGAAGTTTCTGCCTTTTTCATACTTTTCTCCCCCAAAATTGTTACTGCCCCGCTAATTTGATTTTAAATGCTCAACGCTGTTTTTTAATCCTTTAAATGTATGATTCTTTAAAAAATCACACCCGTCTTTTTGTAAAAAAATGCGGGCAAAAGCCCGCATTTTTGATTTAAGTTGATATGTTTAAATTCTTATCTTTTCTGACCGTTAAAAGCCGCCAGACCCAAATATTTTGCAGCAGAACCGAGTTTTTGTTCAATTCTCAAAAGCTGGTTATATTTTGCAATCCTGTCAGAACGCGACATTGAACCCGTTTTGATTTGTCCGCTGTTAACAGCAACCGCCAAATCCGCAATGAACGAATCTTCCGTCTCGCCTGAACGGTGCGAAATTATTGATGTGTAACCGGCTGCATGCGCCATTGAAATTGCATCCAGCGTTTCTGACAATGTACCTATCTGGTTAACTTTGATAAGAATTGAGTTTGCTACATGGCGTCTGATACCTTCCGCAAGACGTCTTGTGTTTGTTACAAAAAGATCGTCGCCGACAAGCTGGCATCTTGAACCGATTTCGCGTGTCAAAAGCTCCCATCCGTCCCAATCCTGTTCTGCCATACCGTCTTCTATTGAAATAATCGGATATTTTTCAACCCATTCTTTCAAAAACCCTGCCATTTCAGAGTTGTTAAATTCTTTGTTTTCACCTTTCAGTTTATATATTCCGTTTTCATAAAATTCACTGGACGCCACATCCAGACAGATTTTTACCTGATCGGTCGTATATCCTGCTTTCTGAATAGCTTCAATAATAACTTCAACGCCTTCTGCATTTGAATTTAAGTTTGGCGCAAAACCGCCTTCATCACCGACAGAAGTTGCAAGACCTTTTGATTTCAGAATGGATTTTAATGTATGGAAAACTTCCGCACCCATTTGAACCGCATGATGGAAACATTCAGCGCCTACAGGAGCAATCATAAATTCCTGAAAATCAATATTGTTATCGGCATGCGCGCCGCCGTTAATAATATTCATCATCGGAACAGGAAGCGTCAGAGCATTAATTCCGCCCAGATATCTGTATAATGACATTTCGTAAGCCATTGATGCAGCTTTTGCACAGGCAAGCGAAACTCCGAGAATTGCATTGGCTCCGAGTTTTGACTTGTTTTCCGTTCCGTCCATGTCAATCATAAACGTGTCAATTTCTTTTTGGTGAGTAGCTTTTTCACCGATAAGTTCCGGTGCAATAATATTATTAACATTATTTACGGCTTTCATAACACTTTTGCCGCCGTAAACATGTTTGTCTCCGTCACGAAGTTCAAGCGCTTCAAAAATTCCGGTAGAAGCGCCTGATGGAACCGCCGCACGGCCAATAATTCCGCCTGATAATTTTACATCGACTTCAACCGTCGGATTGCCGCGGGAATCAAGAATCTGACGGGCAACAATATCTTCAATAAATGTTGACATATTTCTCTCCTTTTTTCTATTAACACCTGTGACCTGATGTGATTTTTACATGAAATATTTTATTCTTCAAGTGACTTTTCTGTCAATCTGAATCTTTTTGCGTATATAACTTTTTTAATATTAACAAAGTAACCGACTGATAAAATAATTGCAGCAGTAATCCAGGCAATAGGGCCGGCGTAAAAAATTCCGAAATAACTGAACTTTACGGCCAGATAAACCGCCGCAAACGAACGTATCATAAGTTCTGCAAACGAAGAAGTAAGAGGAATCAACGGTTTTCCCATTCCCTGAAGCGCGTTTCTGAAAATAAAAATCTGGCCTAAGAAAAAATAAAAAATCGTGCTTATCCAGAGATAATCATGCGCAATTTTTATCACCGCAGTTTTGTCTGCCCCAATGAAAATTCCGACGATTGCAGTTCCCCAATAACGCATAACAAGAGCCATTACAATACTTAATATCAAATTTATCATAGAAGTTTTAATAACCGCATAACGCACGCGGCTTATGTTGTTTGCGCCGAAATTCTGTGCGACAAATGCAGAAATAGCAACACCAAAAGACGTCATAGGCATTGTTGCAATCTGTTCAATTCTTAAAGCCGCAGTAAATGCAGCGATTACATCGGCGCCGAATGTATTGCAGACGCTCTGTATAATCAGAATTCCGATTCCCAGAACAGAAAACTGTATTGCCATAGGGAATCCGACTTCCAGATGTTCTTTTATAAAAGCAAAGTCTTCTTTACGATTTTCCTTTTTAAAGAGCCAATCCGATTTTTGCAAATGAAGAATCGGGAAACGTTTTTTTATATAATAAAAGCACAAAATTACCGAAAAAGTTTGCGAAAGGACAACTGCAACGGCAGAACCCGGAACGCCCCAGTGAAATTCAAGAATAAAAAGAAGCGCAAGAAAAACGTTTAAAATTGATGCAAGAATCAAAAAATACAGAGGGGTTTTACTGTCCCCCAGAGCTCTCAGAATAC
Source organism: Candidatus Gastranaerophilales bacterium (assembly GCA_944325585.1). GTDB lineage: Bacteria > Cyanobacteriota > Vampirovibrionia > Gastranaerophilales > Gastranaerophilaceae > Scatenecus. The sequence continues at coordinate 848 of CALVAS010000036.1, read as the reverse complement.
TTGCAAGAAGATTATAAAAATTTGCTATAATCAGACCCAAAACGCAAATTTGTATGTAAAGATAGGCGTTACGGAATATTTCCTGCGGAACATTCATCAGAAACAGAATCGGTTTCATCAAAACAGCACAGATTATTGAAAAAAACACAGTTAGGACGGTGCTTAATATTGTAGAAACGGCAGCAGAGCGTCTTACACCGCAAACGTCACCCGCGCCGAATTTTTGGCCTGTTATAACGGCAAAACCGTTAGTCATGCCTGCAACAGCAAACATAATCAGAAAAAACAACGGGGCGACCGCTCCGACTGAGGCAAGGGCATTAACACCGAGAGTTCGGCCGACGATTACAATATCTGCGAGGTTATAAAGCTGTTGAAAAATATTTCCGATTAAAAGGGGCACTGAAAACAAAAGAATCAGTTTCAGAGGAGCTCCCTTGGTCAAATCTTTAATCATATAAAAATTATATAACAAATTAAAGTTTTTGAAAAAGATAAATAAATACTTGAAATTTAAAATTCTTTATGAGAGAATCAAATCTGTTAATTGTCAATTTATAAGAAAAGGCAAATTAACAGTCATTGAAACTTTTTTAGAAGAAAACAGGTTTCAAATGAGAAAATAAATAATAAGATGGCAAGGTAGCTCAGTTGGTGAGAGCGCACGGCTCATACCCGTGAGGTCGAGAGTTCGAATCTCTCCCTTGCTAAATAAAAAAGAGATAGATTAAAATCTATCTCTTTTTTATTGTATTTACATCCGGCTAACAGTGTAATTTAACGGGACATTTTATCTGAACGCATAAAAAGATTATTCGGCAAAGTTGGCTTTGTGTTTGAACTTTGGC